>JAYSQH010000040.1:0-6724 GCA_043721655.1 Phycicoccus sp.
GCAGCAGTCGGCGCCATCGGCATCGTGTCCGGCTCAGCAGCCGTGCTGGAGTTGGGCGCAGTCTTCCTCGGCCCGTCCGGCCCGTCCGGCTCGTTCGTCGACCCGTTCCTCGCGATCTCGTTCGCACTGGTGGGTGTCGCGCTCATCGTTGTTCTGCTCGTCACCGCGGGCACCCTGGCGGTGCACGCCGCCGAGTCAATCCTGGACGGACGCAGGGTCCTTGCAGCCCTGGTCGCCGCCGGGACTCCGGTGTCGGTCCTGCGGGACTCGCTGCGGCGGGAAGCGATGCTCACCGCCATGCCCCTGTCTGTTGGCGGCGTGCTGCTGGGGGTCATGGTGACGGGAGGTGTCCCAGTCATCTCGGGGCAACAGCTCACCTTCCTGGAGGGAACGACCCTGGTCGTCCCCGTGTTGATCGTGTGCGCACAGGTGATCGTCACTGTTGGCCTGACCTGGGGGGCGATTCGTATCGCGATACGCGCCGTTGAGCATCGGCTGGTGCTGGCCACGTCGCCGGCGAACCTGCGTACCGAGTAGCCGTAATGCCCTCTCAGCGTGTCCTCGCAGCAAGCCGCAAGCGCTGGCAGGCAGCGCTCCGCCTCCTCATCGCCGTCCGCCGGGCAGAACGCGCAGAAAGAACAACCCGATGATGATCCTCGTTCGGAACCCGCTAGGTCGTACCCACGCTGAGCACATGCGTGCCCAGACCTTCGCCCGTCTCAGTGTCCTGGTCGCCGTCGCGTTCATCGTCGCAGGATGCGGCGCGGCCAACCGTGACGGCGGTTCGCCTACACTGCCGCTTCAGCTGCGTCTCGTGACGTCCTCGGCTGAAGGGCCGTGCAGCGTCCCGCCCCTGACATCCGACGGCCCAGGCAGCGCGTGCGACAGGGCGGGCACCACCACCTACGAGCTGGCCAAATCGCTGGGCGTCGTGACGCCCACGTCCGTCACGCTCGACGGCCAGGGGGCGGGGCAGACCGTCGTGGCCGAGCTCGACAAGGCAGACGCCAGCAAGCTTGGCGATGTCACCCGTGAGGCGCTCGAGAAGCACCTGGCGATCCTCCTAGACGGCAAGGTTCTCACTGCTCCCGTGGTCAAGGAACCCATGACGGCCGGCAAGGTGGCGTTCACCTTTGGGACGGCACCTGAGGCGCGGCAGGTCGCGGCAGAGCTGGGTGCGTCGGCAACGTCCTGACGCCGACCGCTGGGAGAAGCAGTGCGTCCTCGCCCGGCGCACCCTCGCGCCCAGTGGCCAGGGCGACACAAGTGGCAACCCCATCTCGGTCCGCCGCCACCACCTCGGCCCTGGCCAAGCGAGCTTTGAAGGCACGGTAGAAGTTGCGCGGGTCCAGGGGCACACCGTTGCAGGTGGTGAAGACGTAACCGGTCTCGACCCAGAAGGGCAACGGCATCCTGCGACGCTGCCGGCGTCTGGTGATGCAGCCGGAGTACGGCCCGCCTCGTCGGCCGAGAAGGTCGCCGCCCCCGCCGGTCACCATCCGAGCGTCCCGGGTCCCCCCTTGAACGGGCCGACCACCCTTGACGTGATCCAGCCTCCGTAGAAGCCGCCCTCCTGCGGGATCACCGGCTCGCCGTCGACCTCGCAACTGTCCATCGCCGCAGGGAACAGGGCCACCCGCTCGCGGAGCTGTTCGTAGCCGGGCCATGGTTCGGGGTAGTACCAGGCTGCGCGCCGCGCGACGGTCTCGCCCAGCCGCAGGTCGAGATATCTCGCCGCCCCCTTGAACTCGCACAGCGAGGAGCCGGGAGCCGCAACCAGCGCCCCGCCGGGAAAGGCTGACCGCAGCAGGTAGTACACCGGCGGATGGCTCGTCTCCAGGACTCGCACAGCCTCAGTGCTGTCCACGAGGACCTGCCCGGCGAACCCGACGACCACCCGCTCGGCGCTGGGCTCCACCCGGGGTGGGCGGGGGAAGTCCCAGACGGACTCCTGGCCGGGGCCGGGGACGATCCGCCCGGCCGGCATCGGGGGCTGATGAGGCATGGGTTGAATCTTCCCCCGCCCAGGCCGGGTCCACAAGCGCAGTGCTGGGCCCCAGCGCATTTGGTTGCGCTGCATCGACCACGGACTGCTCCCACTCAAGGCTCATGGAACTCAGCCGACGAAAACGTCCTCACGGATCCCCACCCGGCACAGCGAGGGCTTGCCCGTCAGCGTCCATGGCTTCTGCGACGAAAAGCCCCCAAAGTCGTCGCTGTCTCTCGACGACATCGGGCGACTCCTGAGGGGACGCGATCCGTGGACTGAGATCGTCGTGTGCGCTGATGCGTTCAACTCCAACTGTTGTCCACTGTCACCCAGAGCGGACCGAGGTCCATCAACGATCCTCAAAGACATCCAGGGTAAACCTTGGTGGGCGAGTGCCCCCGGTTGCGGAGCTGCAAACGGCCCAGGCGACTTGCGACGGGAAACTTCGAGCTGCGAGGCTGCGCTTTGGGCGAACAATGTTGCGCTCGCGCGCCGACCCGAGTCTCCTGTCACTGTGCGATTTCTTGTTCTCGGCGGAACCGCCTGGCTCGGCGGGAACGTCACGAAGACGGCCTTGGAGTTGGGGCACCAGGTGACCTGTCTGGCCCGTGGCAGGTCGGGTTCGGTGCCCGCGGGCGCAGTGTTGGTACACGCGGATCGGGACCAGCCGGGGGCGTACGACGAGGTCACCGAGGAACGTTGGGACGTCGTCGTCGACGTCTCGCGTCAGCCCGGCCAGGTTCGGCGGGCGGTGGCGGCGTTGGCCGACTGCAGCAGCTCCTTCGTCTTCGTCTCATCGTGCAACGTGTACGCCGACCAAAGCACACCGGGTGAAGGCGAGACGACGTTCCTGTTGCCGGCACTTGACGGCGACGTCATGGAAAGTGTGGAGACCTACGGCCAGGCCAAGGTCGCCTGCGAGCAGCACGTTCTCGAAGCCTACGGTCCCGACCGCACGCTCATCGCCCGGGCCGGGCTGATCGGTGGCCCCGGTGACATCTTCGATCGCACCGGGTACTGGCCGCTGCGATTCTCCCGCCCCGCCACGGCCGATGGCAGTGTCCTTGTGCCCGACGTCCCCCAGGTGGCCACTCAGGTCATCGATGTACGGGACCTCGCCCGGTGGCTCGTTGAGGCCGCCAGCCGAGGGGTCAGCGGGATCTTCAACGCCACCGGTGAGACTGTCCCGCTGCTGGAGCACCTCGAGATAGCGCGCACCGTAGCCGGCCACACCGGACCTCTGGTCTGGGCCACCCAGGACTGGCTGTTGGCCCAGAACGTTGAGCCGTGGATGGGCGCGCGCTCCCTGCCCTTGTGGCTTGCCGACCCGGACTGGGTCGGTCTCAGCGCCCGGGACAGCAGCAAGGCCCGAACTGAAGGACTGCGCACCCGAACCCTGGGGGAGACCCTCGCCGACACCCTCGCTTGGGAACTTACCCGAGGCGCGACAGGGCCCCGTCAGGCCGGGTTGTCAGACGAGGATGAGCGATCGCTGGTGCTCGCACTGATGGCCAGCTGACGCAACAGGCTGCGGTCATGGGTTTTCCGCAGTACTCGCAGAGCAGAGGCCAGCGTGCGGTCTCGGTTGCGGTGGACGCTACGCAGAACGACGCTACGGTGTGGACGGTATCTCGAGGCGGTAGCCATGACCTCGCAAGGTGGTGATGTTCGGCGCCCTCAGACTGATGAGAACGTCGCCGGACAGGACGGCCCCGGCCAGTCGCTTGCGTAGCGCGGCCATCGTGACATCGAGGGTCTTCGTGGAGCCGAACCAATTCTCGTCCCAGACCTGCGCCATCAGGGCCTCACGGGTTACGGCGACTCCCGGCTGGCGGGCGAGTGCTACCAGCAGCTCGAACTCCTTTGGTCGCAGGTCGATCTCTTGGTCGTACAAGAGACAACGTCGTGCGGCGACTTCCACCACCAGGTCCCCCACGCGGATCGGGTCGCCGTCGGCCGCGGCTGGTCGTCGGCGAAGGTGGGCGCGGAGCCGGGCCAACACCACACTGAGGCTGAACGGCTTGACCAGATAGTCATCGGCGCCAGCGTCCAGACCCACGATCAGGTCGATCTCGTCACTGCGGGCCGTCAGGATGACGATCAGCAGGTCAGGCTGCTCTGCGCGCAGGCTGCGAGCCACGTCGACGCCGTCGATGTCCGGAAGCCCCAGATCGAGCAGGACAACATCTGGAAGAGAGAAGCGGGCCTGGGCCAGTCCGGTCCCGCCCGTCCGGCACCACAACGCCTCGTAGCCGTTTCCCACGAGGCCGGCCTGCAAGTGTCGACCGATGGTCTCGTCGTCCTCGATCACCAGGACCTGGGGCCTGTCGGCGGCACGCGTCTGGCTCATGAACCAGATCGTACGCATGCCCGCAGCGCAGCCTGCGGCTGTGTCGAAAGCTCATCCGTCACAGGTCTCGCAACTCTTCGACGGCGGGGCGGGTCGAGGCCCGTGCGCTGACCATCGCGGCGACGGCCATGGCTGCCGCAACCGCTACGACGGTGATGCTCAGGTAGCCCCACGGGACTGCGATGACCGACGGCGGCGGGTCGAAGACGCCGGTCAGCACTTTGACCAGCATCTGCGAGAGGCCCCATGCGATCAGCCCGCCGCCGATCAGCCCGCCGATGGTGATGAGGAGGCCTTCACTGAGGGCGAGGCCACGCAGCTGGGCTCGTCGGGCTCCCAGCACGGACAGGATCGCGAGGCTGCGCCGCCGTTCGGCCAAACCGAGCGCCAGGACAATGCCGCCGGCGCTGGCGGCCAGCAGAACGGCGAACACCAGCTCTAGTCGGGTCAGGCCGGCGAGGTTGACCGACGTCAGGCTTGATCCGACCTGGGATCTTGCCTGGGTGATGTTGGTAATCGTCGCGGCGGTACCGAGTCGTTGCTGCAGATCCGCTGCGACCGTGGTCTGGTTGCTGCCGCCGGTGTCGACCAGGAAGGCGCCAACGGCGTTCGACCCGGTGGTCTTGGTGATGTAGTCGGCGTTGGCCACGAAGAAGCTGTCCTTGGGGGAGGTCGGGAACTCCTTGACGATCCCTGCGTAGTGGAACGGAACCGTCTGCAGCTTCTTGGTCCGGCTGTCCTGCAGCCGCAGGTTGAGCAGGTCACCGGGGGCGAGCTGGAAGTCCTTCACCGTTTCGCTGCTGACCAGGATCGCGTCCGGTTGGGAGGCCAGCTTGGCCATCAGGGCCTTGGCGGTCCCACCGACGAAGTACGCGTCCTGCAGCGCGGTGGCGCTGGTGATGCTTGCCGGCCGCACCCCATACAGGTCCTGCAGATCCGCTCCGACGTAGGCGAACCGGTGCTGTAGCGGTTCGACGTGGCGAACCCCTGCCACCGACGCGATGCCGGCTGCTGCGGCCGGTCCTACCCTGACCCCGGGAGACTGGGTCACCGTGACGTCGGCACCGTTGGACAGTTGCGCGTCCGCTTCTGCCTGCTGCTGGTAGGTCGCGTTGAAGGTAGCCGTCGAGATCGCGAAGGAGACGGCAAGGGCGAGCAGGACGAGGGCGCGCGTCAAGGGGCGACGCTGCCGGGACATGCTCGAGGCACCGATCTGGGCGAGCCGACCGGTCAGCGGGCGGATGAGCCGGGCTAGCGGGCGCCGCCCGTGGGCCAGGGCAAGGTTGGCGATCCGCCACAGCAGCATGGCCGCTCCGAGCCACAGCAGCGCTGGGCCCAGGAACGCCCAGTAGGACACCGAGATCGTCGCCACGCCTTCGGGGGCCAGGACCAGGGAGTAGTCGTTGCTGCCCGAGGCCCAGAACACCAGTAGCGCGCCGGCGATCAGCAGGAAGTCGACACCGGTCTTCATCCACCACGAGGTGTGTGGCCGACCGACGTCGTGCCGGCCCTGGGCGACGGTGCGGGTACGCAGGTCTCGCAGCGCGGGCACCAGGACCGTCAGAATGGCAATGAGGAGCCCCACCGCGAAGGCGATGGCGGACCAGATGAACGTGGCGGAGGTGGTGGCGCCCACCGGTGAGGGGCCAAAGGCCAGACGCCCCGCGACGGCACCAACCCCCAGCCCAAGGAGGCCGCCGACGGCGCCGATCAGGAGCGCTTCGACCACGGCCAGTCGGGCAACCTTGCCTGGTGACAGGCCCCGGGTTCGCAGCAGCGCCTGCTCGGCGCGTCGCCGGTCGGCTCCGGCGCTGGCCAGGGCCGCGGTCAGCAGGGCAGCCAGTACAGCGCCCGGCAGGCCGAGGAACAAGAACAGCATCTGGGCGTAGGCAGCGTCGCCACGTGCGCCTCCCAGGGCCGCCCCAAGGTTGTTGCCGACCAGTGCCGTGCCGGCGAGCTGGGCCTCGAGGTTGTGCGCCGCTCCGATCACCGACTCGTATGCGGCGGCGGGGTCGCTGGACAGGGGGGCGTCGCGGGCTACGTGGATCTGGGTGGTCACGGCGAGGTTTGGCGTCGATGACCCGTGGCCGACAACGGTGTTGAAGGTGTCCTGCGGCAGTAGGATCACGTTGTCCGGGGGCGCAGAGGGCTGGGACTGCGGTGGCGCACCGACTTTCTGGAAGAGGGAGTCCGCCTGGGGCAGGTCGACGACGCCGGCGACCGTGACGATGGCCGGGGGTGCTCCCGTTCGACCGATGCTGAGCGTGTCGCCGGGGCGCACGTGTAGGTTCGCGGCGGTCTGCTGGGCCAACAACACCCCGGTGGGCGATCCGCTGAGCTGGCGGATCTCGCCGGGGAAGGTCTGACTGTAGGTCGGGGGCAGG
>JAYSQH010000041.1:0-1689 GCA_043721655.1 Phycicoccus sp.
GACTACCCGCTGGTGGGCTACCGCGGGCTCACCCTGAAACAGGGCTCCAAGGGTGTTGCGGTGGTCACCCTGCAACGCGCGTTGCGAGTGACACCGGACGGCGCCTTCGGGCCGGGCACGACGGCTGCGGTGAAGGCGGTCCAGTCCCGCGCAAAGCTGACGCCGACCGGCGTGGTCAGCGGCGTCACCTGGGTCGCGATCGAGAGGCAGATCAGGCGCTGAGCGTGGCGCCCTCGGAGGCGAGCCGCGCCGGATCGGTCTCGCTTCCAGCACGTTGTCCGTTGCGAGCCAGGACCACCGACCCGTCGACAGCCCATGCTGCGAGCGTGGACTCGAGCACGTCAGCCAGATCGCCGGACAGGCTCACCCGCGTGCCTGTTGCCCAGTCTCGTTGTGGCACAACACTTCTGTATGCCGTTGGCCCACCTCGGGTGATCAAAGCAAGGCCGTCGGGGGGAGCATCGCTGCGCGCGGAGAACTGGTCCCCGTAGGTAGCCAGTTCCCTGGCCTCATCCATGGCGCCGGCCGGCACGGGGCCCGGATGGACGCGAGCGAGGGCGGCCAGAGTGACGAGCACGACGTCTTCTGGCGCTGGCTGGATCGAGGCCGCGAGCTCGGGGTCGTCGCAGATCAGGAGGTCGGGTGAGGCGGCGCCAACGCAGTCCACCGTGCCCCCGACCGACCACACCGCGAAGGCCCAGTAGAGGGCGCGCCAGTGGGGGGGCAGGGCCAGCCGGACGACGCAGCCAGGCTCCAGGTCGTACTCGTCCTGAAGAGCGTTGCCAGCCTTGGAGATCCAGTTGTTCACCACCTTGCCAGACAGCTCGATGCGCTCGCCGCGGGTGGGGCCCGGGGTGTCCTCGTAGAAGGTGACCCGCGGTCGGGCAGGGTCAGACCGGAGGATGTCGGCAAGGACCGAAGCTGGGGTGCGCACTAGGCCGCTCCGGGCTCCGGCGCCGAGGTGAGCGGGAACTGCTGCACGAAGTCCTTGACCACCGCACCGGACAGGTCGCCACACAGCTCACGGTGCCCCGCTTGGCTGGCGACTGTGGACTTGCCGGTCGCGAGCGTGGCCGACCAGTGCGACAGCGCGAACTTCTTGCCCGCCGGAAGCTCGCCGTAGGCCGGGTCCCAGGCGGACACGATGAACTTGCCCAGCGCCCATTCGGTCTTGTTGGCGACCTTGGAGAGCTGTTCGAGCTCGGCCTTCTTGGCATCGCCGGCGGTCGCGTCGTACCAGAGGATCGTGTAGCCGTGCTCCAGGTTGTGCACGAGGTCCTCCATCGGCGGTCGGTCCTTCGCGGTGTAGAAGTTGCGACCATTGCTGGGTACCGGCTCGGCGAAGTGCGGTCCGTTCGAGGGCGGCACCGTGTCGTACTTGACCTTCAGGGTCTTGGGGGAGGAGGTGCCGGGTCCGACGTGGTTGCCGTTGCCGCCGGCCTTGTCCGTGGTGATCGCGTCGCACGACGCGGCAGCAGCTGTCACGCCGATGGACTGGATCGCCACGTCAGGTTGCTTGTTGCGGCCGTCGTAGACCGCGTAGCCGATCCCCCCTGCGACAACGATCAGGAGCACTGCACTCCCGGCGATGATCTGCCGGCGCACGCGACTCTCGCGCGCCTTCTCCAGCCGCTGCATCTCGGCAATGCGGGCCTTGCGGTCCTGGCTGACTTGCTTCTTGGGCACGGT
>JAYSQH010000042.1:0-10756 GCA_043721655.1 Phycicoccus sp.
TCGGACGCGATCGTGGGCGTGGGCGGGGGGACCGTGACCGACCTTGCCGGCTTCGTCGCCGCGACCTGGCTGCGCGGCATCAAGGTGGTCCACGTCCCCACGACGCTGCTGGCCATGGTCGACGCCGCTGTCGGCGGCAAGACGGGCATCAACACGGCCGAGGGCAAGAACCTGGTGGGTGCCTTCCATCCGCCGGCTGGTGTCCTGTGCGATCTCGCGACTTTGGCGACGCTGCCCGCCAGGGACTTCATGTCAGGGATGGCTGAGGTGGTCAAGTGTGGTTTCATCGCGGACCCGGCCATCCTCGACCTGGTCGAAGCAGACCCCACTGGTGTCACGATCAGCGACGGTTCGACCGTCCGCGAGCTCATCGAGCGGTCGATCCTGGTCAAGGCGCGGGTGGTGACCGAGGACCTCAAGGAGACCTCGCTGCGCGAGATCTTGAACTATGGCCACACCTTTGGCCACGCGATCGAGCAGGTCGAGCGTTATTCGTGGCGTCACGGCGAGGCGGTCAGCGTGGGCATGGTCTACGTGGCCGAGCTGGCGCGTCTTGCGGGCAGGCTGGACGACGCTGTAGTGGACAGGCACCGGTCGATTCTTGCCAGCCTGGGACTGCCGACAAGCTACCGGGGCGACCGATGGCCGATGCTCTTCGACGCGATGAAGCGCGACAAGAAGACCCGGGGGACACTGTTGCGCTTCGTGGTGCTCGACGATCTCGCCAGGCCAGTTCGCCTCGAAGGTCCCGACCCCTCGTTGTTGCGCGCGGCCTATGCCGAAGTCAGCACGGCACCGGACAGCTCTGCCCCCTCCCAGGGCTGATTCGCAGGCAGCCCACCCAGTGGCGTGTTGGCGGGGATCCGGCTGCCTAGACTCTGGGGCATGACCGCGCCGCTGGTATATGTGCTCAACGGGCCCAACCTCGACCGGCTCGGCAGCCGCGAGCCCGAGATCTATGGCTCAGACACCCTTGAGGATGTCGCCGACCTCGTGTCTCGTGAAGCCGACCAGCTTGGTCTCACGGTCGACTTCCGCCAGACGAACGACGAGGCGGAGCTGATCGGCTGGATCCACGAGGCCGTTGACCGCGATGCCGACGTCGTGCTCAACCCCGCCGCCTTCACGCACTACTCGTATGCCGTCCGGGATGCCTGCGCGATGGTCACCGCCGGCGGGGCGAAGCTGATCGAGATTCACCTCTCCAATCCCGCGACCCGTGAGGAGTTTCGACGCACGTCAGTCGTCGCGGGCGTTGCCACCGGCACCATCGCGGGGTTCGGCTCTGGTTCTTACCTGCTCGCGCTTCGCGCGCTTGTCATCTGACGTCCGACTGACGTCGAAACGGCTCTCGTAGGTATGCAGTAGATGTGCATACGGTCATCAGCCGGTAAAAGGTCAAGTCCTCTATAGGCATTTGGCCTCTGATGGGTTCACGCTTGGTGCTAGAACCATGGCGGAGGGGTACTGGAACAATTGCCGGAGGAGGAAGCGGATGCGGCTGGCCGTCCGCTCGACCGTGTCGGCAGTCATGTTGGGGGTCGCCTGCCTGGTCGGTACCGCCCTGGTCCTCGCCCTGGTCCTCGCCCTGGCCGCCGGTGGTGCCTGGTCATTACTCGCGGGCATCGTCATGGCCGGACTACTCGCGGCCTTCGGGGTGGCGCTTTTCGTGAGACGCCAGCGCCGGAGGCGGCGCGTGGGCGAGGGTGTGCCCAACACGACGGAGGAACAGCCCCTCTTCTGGGTTGAGGTCTACCGCGTCGCTGAGGGCCTGGAGCTCAGACCCCCCGACGAGCTGTTCTTGTTCGCCGATGCCACTGTGTCGGTCTCCGAGGACAGGACCTGGCTGGGCCTGCGCCCCGGAGTCCGTCGCCTACACCTGGGGCTGCCGCTACTGGCAGGGCTGACTCAGCGCGAACTTCGAGCGGTGATCGCCCACGAGTTCTGGCGTTGCTGGGGGCCCTTCTCGCTGGCTCGGGTCATCTACCGAGGCCAGGAGATCATCGGACGAGTCGCTGACCGCGTCGGTGAGGACTCGAGGACTGGCAGGATCATCGGACGGATTTGCCGCCTGTACCTGGCCGTGTCATATCCCGTCACCCGTGAATTCGAGTTTGAGGCGGACAGGCTCAGTGCCGACTTCGCTGGCAACAATGCGACAGCGGCCGCGCTGGCTGAGCTCGAGGTCCTGGGCAAGGCGTGGGCAGGCTTTGTGGACGGGTATGCCGGTCCCGCGGCCGCCGCCGGCCGTCGCCCCGAAGATCTTTTTGCCGGGTTCACCCGCTTCCTCAACGAGCCCGGCCGACGGGCGCAGCTGGCGGCGTCCGCTGATCAGATCGGGTCGCCCGAGGGTTCGGCCTACCGTAGCCCGCCATTGCTGGAGGATCGGCTGGCTGCCATCGCGTCGCTGCCTGAGGACGACATACACGACAAGTCGGGACCTGCGCTGGGCGCCATGCGAGATCCCGACCGGGTGATCCGCTCGGTCGAGGAGTCCATGTTCCAGGAGTCGGGCTCGGCTCCTTCGACGTGGGAAAACATCGGGCCTGAGGTCGGTGGCGCCGCGGCCCGCAAGGATGCCCTGCAGCTTCAGCGGCTGGCTCATCAGGGTGGGCTGGGGCCGTCGCTGTCGGTCGCCACCTTGCTGGAGCTGCTACGTCACGGGTTGGTGGACGAGATGGTCCGCCCGGTGGTCGCCCACGGTGCATCGCATGAGGTCGAGCTCCGGACGGCAGGTCGCCTGGTGACCGGGTTCCTGGCCACGGCCGCGATCGAGTCCGGCACGGCGAGCTACCGGTTCAGCTGGGCGACCCCGAGGCAGTTGGTCGACGCGCAGGGCGCGGTTGACGATCTGCCCATTCTTGTCGACGCCGCGCTGGCAGACGCGACCACGGTCCCCGCGCTCGAGCTGTGGCTCACGGCGCACCGCATCGGTGAGGAGCTCGAGCTGGGTGCCGATGCCGAGCCCGACGCGCCCGTGGTCCAGAGTCAGGTCAACGATGACGGCGCTCGAGGGGACGAGGATCCCACCATGCTGTCGGTGCCGGTTTCAGGGGGTTCCTCCGTCTAGCCACCGCTCCGCGGCGTCTCTGGCGCCGAGAGTTCGGGCCCGAGTGCCGCTGCGGCTAGAATAGCCGGTGATCCCTCTAGAAACCTCCCACGGGCAGAAGCGTGGTTGTTGCGCACCAGCGCGCACAAGCTGGCCGTCCGTCATACGAAAGCGACTCTTCTCTTGGCTTCGACCAACGACCTCAAGAACGGCATGGTCCTCAACATCGGCAACCAGCTCTGGTCCGTTGTGGAGTTCCAGCACGTCAAGCCCGGCAAGGGCCCGGCATTCGTGCGGACCAAGCTCAAGGCGGTCCTCTCCGGCAAGGTCGTCGACAAGACGTTCAACGCGGGCACCAAGGTCGACACCGCCAACGTCGACAAGCGGACCATGCAGTACCTGTACAAGGACGGCGACGACTTCGTCTTCATGGACGGGGACACCTACGACCAGCTCCACGTGTCCGAGGCCGTCGTGGGTGATGCCGCCAAGTACATGCTCGAGAACCAGGACGTGATGGTGGCCACGCACGACGGCGCCCCCCTGTATGTCGAGCTGCCCGCCTCCGTGGTCCTGGAGATCACCTATACCGAGCCTGGTTTGCAGGGCGACCGCTCCACCGGTGGCACCAAGCCGGCAACCCTCGAGACGGGCGCGGAGATCGCGGTCCCGCTGTTCATCGAGCAGGGCACCAAGATCAAGGTCGACACCCGTGACGGTTCCTACCTCGGTCGAGTCAACTGAGGTGTCTGCACGCTCCAAGGCGCGCAAGCGCGCTCTCGACATTCTGTTCGAGGCCGATCAGCGCGGTCTGAACGCCGAAATGCTTCTGGCACAACGGATCTCGACCCCGGCAACCCAACACGCACTCAATGACTACACGGTCGAGATCGTCTCGGGCGTCGTCGCCAAGTGGGTCCAGATCGACGAGCTGCTGGCGACCTACAGCCAGGGCTGGACCATCGACCGGATGCCGGCCGTCGACCGTGCGATCCTGCGGATCGGCGCCTGGGAGGTCGTCTACAGCGAAGCGGTGCCCGACGTGGTGGCCATCTCTGAGGCCGTCGCGCTGGCCAGCTCGCTGTCGACCGACGACTCGCCGACCTTCGTCAACGGACTGCTGGCCCGCCTGGCCGAGGTCAAGCCGACCCTCGTCTGAAGCGCTCCCGCCTGACCTCCTTGGCGCAGCTCCACGAGTGTCGGCAGTCCTCACCGTCGCGGCGCGGTGCTACTATCGCGGCGTTCGATCGACATCCTTTAACGACCCGTCCAGTGAGGCGGGGAAGGAGGTCCGGCGCCGTGACGCGACCAGACTCTGCTCCACCACCTAACGCCCGTGTGGGCGACCAGTCCGCAGTGTCCACCCAGACCGCGCGGGTCGTGATGAGCTCCGGTGACGTATCCCGGGCCCTGCGGCGCGTGGCTCACGAGATCCTTGAACGCAACAAGGGCGCACAAGACCTGGTCCTTCTCGGTATACCGACCCGTGGCGTCCCGCTCGCGCGACGTCTCGCAGCTGTGATGGCCGAGGTCGAAGGGCGCGAGGTGCCGTGCGGCGCACTCGACATCACCATGCATCGCGACGACCTGCGCCGTCAGCCGATCAGGGGGATCGAGCACACCGCCATCCCCGCACCCGGGATCGACGACAAGACCGTGGTTCTGGTGGATGACGTGCTCTTCTCGGGCCGCACGGTGCGCGCCGCCATGGACGCCCTCTCGGAGCTCGGGCGTCCCCGGGCTATACGGCTCGCGGTCCTGGTCGACCGCGGACATCGGGATCTGCCGATCCGGGCCGACTACGTGGGCAAGAACCTGCCCACCTCCAGCAGTGAGCGCGTGCAGGTGTGTGTGGCCGAGAACGACGGCCTCGACGAAGTTCGGATCAGCGGAGGAGACCGATGAAGCGCCACCTGCTGTCGATGAACGACCTTGACAGGCAAGACATTCTGGCGATTCTCGACACCGCCGAGACCATGCACGACGTCCAGCGTCGCGAGGTCAAGAAGCTACCGACCCTTCGTGGGCGGACCGTGGTGAACATGTTCTTCGAGGACTCCACGCGCACCCGCTCGTCCTTCGAGCTGGCCGGAAAGTGGCTCTCAGCCGACGTGATCAACATCTCGGGCAAGGGGTCATCCACCAGCAAGGGCGAGTCGCTGCGCGACACCGTGCGCACCGTCGCCGCCATGGGTGTTGACGGTTTCGTCATCCGGCACAGCGCCAGCGGCGCCGCACAACAGGTCTCCGGGTGGGTTGACGCAGTGGTCATCAACGCGGGGGACGGGACGCACGAGCACCCCACCCAGGCGCTTCTCGACGCCTACTCCATGCGCCAGCGCCTCGGTGACCTCGAGGGCAGGCACGTGGCCATCGTCGGTGACCTCACGCACTCCCGGGTGCTGCGCTCCAACCTCATCTGCCTCAAGACCCTGGGCGCGCGAGTCACGGTCGTCGCGCCGCCGACCCTCATGCCCAGCGGCATCGCGACCTGGGCCAAGTGCGAAGGGTTCGAGACGTCATACGACTTCGACGCAGTGCTGCCCACCGTTGACGCGGTGATGATGCTGCGAGTCCAGCGTGAGCGGATGAGCGGTGGCTTCTTCCCGACCGAGCGCGAGTACACGGTCGGCTACGGCTTGACGCGTGAGCGGCTGAAGTCGCTCCAGGAACACGCGGTCATCCTCCATCCCGGGCCGATGAACCGTGGTCTCGAAATCGCCACGGATGCCGCTGACGCCGCCCAGTCCCTGGTCCTGGACCAGGTCTCGGCAGGAGTCGCCATCCGGATGTCCGTGCTCTACCACCTGCTTGCCGGCGAAGGGACGCTCGCATGAGCCTGCTTATCAAGGGTGCCGACCTGCTCGGCGCCGGACGCCAGGACCTGCTGATCAGCGACGGGGTGATTTCTGAGATCGGAAGCATCAAGGCGGCCGGTGTGCGATCCGTCGACCAGACCATCGACGCCGACGGGCTGGTTGCACTGCCAGGCCTGGTTGACCTGCACACGCACCTGCGTGAGCCGGGTCGCGAGGACGCCGAGACCATCGCCAGTGGGTCTGCTGCCGCAGCCATGGGCGGGTTCACCGCGATCCTGGCCATGGCCAACACGACTCCGGTCACCGACACCGCCGAGGCCGCTGAGCGCGTCCTGGACCTCGGTCGGCGCTCCGGCCTGGTCGACGTGCAGCCGGTCGGTGCCGTGACCAAGGGACTCGCCGGCGAGGAGCTTGCCGAGCTGGGCCTGATGGCTCGCTCGCGGGCACGAGTGCGGGTCTTCTCCGATGACGGCAAGTGTGTAGCCGACGCCAGGGTGATGCGCCGGGCCCTGGAGTACATCAGGGCCTTCGGGGGTGTGGTTTCCGAGCACGCGCAGGACCCCAAGCTGGCCGACCACAAGGCCTGCTGTCACGAGGGCGAGCTATCCGGTCGCCTCGGCCTGCCGGGGTGGCCCGGCGTCGCCGAGGAGGTCATCGTGGCGCGCGACATCATGCTGGCACGGCATACGGGTTCCCGGGTGCACATCGCCCACGTATCCACGGCCGGCTCGGTCGAGGTCATCAGATGGGCCAAGGCTCAGGGCATCTCGGTCACCGCCGAGGTCACGCCCCACCATCTGATGCTGACCACCGACCTGCTCGCGGGCTATGACCCGACGTTCAAGGTCAACCCGCCACTGCGGCCGAGCGAGGACGTCGAAGCCCTGCGCGCGGCATTGGTGGACGGCACGATCGACGCCGTCGCGACCGACCACGCACCGCATGCCCGCCACGACAAAGAACACACCTTCGACAACGCGGTTTTCGGCATGCTCGGCCTGGAGACCGCGTTCTCGGTCATCAGCCACGTGATGGTCGGCTCGGATCTGCTGGACTGGGCCGGTGTCGCGCAGGTGATGTCAGTGCGTCCGGCTCGCATCGCCGGTCTGGCCAGCCACGGCCGGCCGATCGCGGTGGGGGAGCCGGCCAACCTCACTCTGGTCGACCCGTCGGCTGTGCTGACGGTGGACCGTGAGGCCTCAGTGTCGTTGTCCCGCAACAACCCCTGGCATGGTCGCCGACTCACCGGCACCGTTCAGGCAACGTTGCTGCGGGGCGTCCCGACCGTCCTGAAGGGTGCTCTGGTGTGACGGCGAGCCCGACGTTTCTCGCGCGCCAGCCGGCGGTTCTCGTTCTGGAGGACGGCCGTACGTTCCGCGGTAACGCCTACGGCGCGGTCGGCGGGACCGTTGGCGAGGCCGTGTTCTCCACCGGCATGAGCGGCTACCAGGAGACGTTGACCGACCCGAGCTACCACCGTCAGGTCGTCGTCATGACCGCGCCGCACATCGGTAATACCGGCGTCAACGACGAGGACGACGAGTCGCGCCGGATCTGGGTTGCCGGCTACGTCGTGCGTGACCCCGCAGTCCGACCCTCCAGCTGGCGCTCTCGCCGATCCCTGGAACACGTCCTGGTCGAGCAGGGCATCGTGGGTATCAGCGGGATCGACACCCGCGCCCTGACCCGGCACCTGCGCGAGCGCGGTGCGATGCGGGTCGGTGTCTTTTCCGGTCCGCTCGTGCTCGAGTCGCAGGACGCGCTGCTGGAACGGGTCCTGTCGGCCCCGCAGATGAGTGGTGCGGCGCTCGCCGGTGAGGTTACGACGCCGGAGCCATATGTCGTGCCTGCCGTCGGCCTGAAACGTCTCACTGTGGCCGCCCTCGATCTGGGCATCAAGGCACGGACCCCGGAGCACCTGGCCAGGCGTGGGATCGAGGTGCACGTGCTCCCTGCGACATCCACCATCGCCGACATCCAGGCCACCGGCGCCGACGGGGTCTTCTTCTCCAACGGCCCCGGCGACCCCGCCACCGCCGATCACGAGGTCGCCCTCCTGCGCGAGGTTCTTGACGCGAGGATGCCCTTCTTCGGCATCTGCTTCGGCAACCAGATCCTCGGCCGTGCGCTGGGTTTCGGCACGTACAAGCTCAAGTACGGCCATCGGGGCATCAACCAGCCGGTTCTCGACCGGCGTACCGGCACGGTTGAGGTCACGGCGCAGAACCACGGGTTCGCCGTGGACGCACCCCTGGAGGGTGATACGCAGACGGCGTACGGGCGGGTGCGCGTCTCCCACGTCGGCCTCAACGACAACGTCGTGGAGGGGCTGGAATGCCTTGACATCCCTGCCTTCTCGGTTCAGTACCACCCTGAGGCAGCCGCCGGGCCGCACGACTCGGAGTACCTCTTCGACCGTTTTGTCGAGCTCATGTCTGCCGCTGGCAACTCGAAGGACGACGCCTGATGCCCCGCCGCACAGACATCAACAGCGTCCTGGTGATCGGGTCCGGCCCCATCGTGATCGGCCAGGCCTGCGAGTTCGACTACTCGGGCACGCAGGCGTGCAGGGTGCTGCGGGAGGAGGGCCTACGGGTCATCCTGGTCAACTCCAACCCGGCCACGATCATGACCGATCCCGAGTTCGCCGACGCCACCTACGTCGAGCCGATCACGCCTGAGGTCATCGAGGCGATCATCGCCAAGGAGCGCCCCGACGCCGTCCTCGCCACCCTCGGCGGTCAGACGGCGCTGAATGCGGCCATCCTTCTTCACGAACGGGGCATCCTGGAGAAGTACGGCTGCCCGCTCATCGGCGCCAGCTTCGAGGCGATCCATCTCGGTGAGGACCGTCACCTTTTCAAGGGTGTCGTCGAGCGTTGCGGTGGCGAGACCGCCCGCAGCCAGATCGCACGCACGATGGACGAATGTCTAGCTGCCGCAACGGATCTCGGCTATCCGCTTGTGGTGAGACCGTCGTTCACCATGGGCGGCCTGGGCTCGGGCTTTGCCCATGACGAGACAGATCTGCGTCGGATGGCCGGATCGGGGCTGCATGACTCGCCGACCAGCGAGGTGCTCCTCGAGGAGTCGATCGCCGGGTGGAAGGAGTACGAGCTCGAGGTCATGCGCGACCGCGCCGACAACGTCGTCGTCGTCTGCTCGATCGAGAACCTCGACCCGATGGGTGTCCACACCGGTGACTCCATCACCGTGGCGCCCGCGCTGACCTTGACCGACCGTGAGTACCAACAACTGCGTGACCTCGCCATCGCCATCATCCGCGAGGTCGGGGTCGACACCGGTGGCTGCAACATCCAGTTCGCGGTCAACCCGCGCGACGGCCGCGTCATCGTCATCGAGATGAACCCGCGAGTCTCCCGGTCCTCGGCACTGGCCTCGAAAGCCACCGGGTTCCCCATCGCCAAGATCGCCGCCAAGCTGGCCATCGGCTACACCCTGGACGAGATCCCCAACGACATCACCAAGGTGACGCCGGCCAGCTTCGAACCGACCCTGGACTACATCGTGGTCAAGGTGCCGCGGTTCGCCTTCGAGAAGTTCCCCGCCGCGGACCCGACCCTGACCACGACGATGAAGAGCGTCGGTGAGGCCATGGCGATCGGCCGCAACTTCACAGAGGCCCTCCAGAAGGCGTTGCGTTCGCTGGACCGTGCGGGCACCAGCTTCCACTGGCGCAAGGACGAGGCTCCGTCCAGACAACAGGCGCATGCGCTTCTGGATCAGGCGCGGACGCCGACCGATGGCCGAATCGTGTTGGTGCAGCAGGCTCTTCGCGGTGGTCTGTCGGTTGAGGCGGTCCACGACGCCACCGGCATCGACCCGTGGTTCCTTGACCAGATCGAGCTCATCAACCAGGTGGCCGATCACGTGGCCGCCAGCCCACAGCTCACCCCTGAGGTGCTGTTGCTGGCCAAGCGTCACGGGTTCTCTGATGCCCAGATCTCCGAGCTCTCCGCTATGCCGGAGGCGGTCGTCCGCGGTGTCCGTCACGCGCTGGGCGTGCGCCCCGTCTACAAGACCGTCGACACCTGTGCGGCCGAGTTCGCGGCCGAGACGCCCTATCACTACTCGACCTACGACGAGGAGACCGAGGTTGCCAAGCGCGAGCGGCCTGCGGTCATCATCCTCGGGTCCGGACCGAACCGGATCGGACAGGGCATCGAGTTCGACTACTCCTGCGTCCACGCGAGCTTTGCGTTGCGGGACCACGGTTTCGACACGGTCATGGTCAACTCCAACCCCGAGACGGTATCCACCGACTACGACACCTCGAGCCGGCTCTACTTCGAGCCCCTGACCCTCGAGGATGTCCTGGAGGTGGTCCACGCCGAGCGGCAAGCCGGACCGGTGGCGGGCGTCATCGTCCAGCTGGGCGGGCAGACTCCGCTTGGTCTGGCGATGGCGCTCAAGGCCGAGGGCGTGCCGATCGTTGGGACCACACCCGAGTCGATCCACCTCGCCGAGGATCGTGGTGCCTTCTCTCGCGTTCTGGCCGAGGCCAGGCTGACAGCGCCGCGGCACGGCACGGCATACAACGGTGAAGAGGCCGTGGAGGTGGCCCATGAGATCGGTTACCCAGTGCTGGTCCGACCCTCCTATGTCCTGGGCGGTCGCGGCATGGAGATCGTCTACGACGACGAGACGCTGGTCGGCTATGTCACCCGCGCCACGGAAGCCGCTCCCGAGCACCCGGTGCTGGTTGACCGGTTCCTTGACGATGCCATCGAGATCGACGTGGATGCGCTCTACGACGGTCACGAGATGTATTTGGGCGGCATCATGGAGCACATCGAGGAGGCCGGCATCCACTCCGGCGACTCGGCCTGCGTGCTCCCGCCGGTGACTCTTGGCCAGCAGGAGCTCA
>JAYSQH010000043.1:0-13272 GCA_043721655.1 Phycicoccus sp.
GTGCGAGCTTCGGCCCGACGCGCGTCGACGTCACCGATGCGGATAGCAGGACGGTCGATGACGACCGCAGCGGTCGTCTTGACCTTGACGGCGCCGACCTCGCTGATGGTGCCCCAGGCCTGGCACTCACCACAGCGACCGACCCACTTGATCGCCGTCCAGCCGCATTCGGAGCAGCGGTAGCCGGAGGAGCGGGTGGTTGTCCTGGTTGCCATGGGCGCGACCCTACGAGACCCCACCGACAGAGGGCGCCAGCCGGGCTTTCGGTCCACACGACGAAGGCATGGTCTCAGTCGAAAGTGCGCCACCAGAGGTTGACACTGTAGTCCACTCCCGACCCATCGTGCCCGGCAAGAATGCCGTCGGCGATGGTCTCGGTGAACTCGATCCGGACCACCGACTCGAAGTCTGCGCGTGACCCGAAGGACCATCGGATGTCCAGGCGCTCGCGCGACCAACCCTGCCGGGACCAGAATCGTTCGACCGCAACAGGGTCATAAGCCGGCTTGGCCCGGCGGAACCATCCGCCGAACGTGGACCGCAAGGCGTCGTTGTCGATCACGAACGCCGTGCCGCCGGGGCGCAACACTCGAGCCACCTCCGCGATGCCGGGCTCGCATCCGGGTCCGAAGAAGTAGGCCCACCGCGCGTGCACGACGTCGACGCCGTTGTCGGCCAGCGGCAGCTCCTGAGCGGCGCCATCCAGCACAAAGACGTTGGCCAGGGACAACTTCGAGATCCGTTGCCGGGCAAGGGTGGCCAGCGGTTCGTGCGGCTCGACGCCCACCACTTCGGAGGCGGTCTGCGCGAACCGCGGCAGATGGAAGCCGCTGCCACAGCCCACGTCCAGGACCCGCTGGCCGGCCCAGTCATGTATGCCGGCCATGGCAGCCTCGATCAGCCCCGCAGGGTCGACCCCGTGGTTCTCGACCTCATACACGTCGGGGTCGTTCCAGATGTTCGGACTGGGGGTGGCTGCGCCGGCCAGCGTCACTTCCTGCGGCGCTCGTCCTGCGCGGCGAGCGTGGCGGGGTGCACCAGAAGGGGCAGCAGCTTGCGCGACCCGTTGGCCTGAGCGGCTTTCGCGGCGACCAGGTGTGCCTCGCAACGAACGACCACCTCGTCATACGCTGCTGGGCCCATGAGCTCGCGTAGCTCGCTGCTGCTGCTGCGAAAGACCGGCTCCTGGCCCACGTGTGCGGCCGAGTTGCCGGAGCAGTACCAGTCCAGGTCATGACCGCCGGGGCCCCAGGCGCGGCGGTCGTACTCGGTGACGGTGACCTCGAGGTAGGAGCTGTCGTCGGGCATCTTGACGGTGCGGTAGGTGCGCCGGATCGGCAGCTGCCAACACACATCGGGCTTGACGGTCAGGGGCTCGACGCCGTTCAGCCGGGCGTGCTGGTGCAGGGCACAGCCGGCGCCGCCCGGGAACCCTGGACGGTTCAGGAAGATACAGGCGCCGTCGACGACCCGGGTCTTGAGCTGTCCCTCTTCCTTGAGCTTCCAACGTCCGCCCCGGCCGGCCGCACTGAACTGCCACTCGTCCTCACCGAGCTCGGCGACGGCAGCTTTCACCCGGGATACGTCGTCCTTGTCGGTGAAGTGCGCGCCCAGCGTGCAGCAGCCGTCGTCGGGGCGATCCTCGTAGACGCCCGCGCAGCCACTGCCGAAGATGCATGACCAGGACGACGTGAGCCAGGTCAGGTCGCAGCGGAAGCGCTGGTTGGCATCGGCGGGGTCGACGAACTCCACCCACATACGCGGGATGTCGAGGGCTGTTTCTGGCATCCGCCAAGACTATGCGGCACAGCCCTGTTCGGTGTCACACGAGGCCGTGGGCGCCGCTGGCCGATAGGTTCACACCATGCGACTCGGCGTCATCGACGTGGGCTCCAACACGGTCCACCTACTGGTCGTGGACGCGCATATCGGCGCCCACCCCCTGCCGGCCTCATCGCACAAGATCGAGCTGCGGCTCGCGGAGCATGTCGACCATGATGGCTCGATCGACCGATCGGGCGCCGACGCATTGGTGGTGTTCACTCGCGAGTGCCTCACGTTTGCCGAGGATCAGGGTGTCGAAGACCTCCTTGCGTTTGCTACCAGCGCAATTCGCGACGCGCCAAACGGGGAGGTGGTTCTTGCGCGGGTGCTCGACGAGACCGGGGTCGAGCTGCAGGTGCTGTCGGGTGAGGACGAGTCGAGGCTCACGTTTCTGGCGGTCCGCCGCTGGTTCGGCTGGTCCAGCGGCCGGTTGCTGGTGGTGGACATCGGCGGCGGCTCACTCGAGCTCGCCGCCGGGATCGACGAGGTGCCCGACGTCGCGCTCAGCCTGCCGTTGGGCGCAGGGCGTCTGACCCGGTCCGCGCTGGCGGACGACCCGCCCACGCAGGCCCAGGTCAAGGCGCTACGCAAGCACGTTCGGGCCGACGTCGCCCGGGTGCTGCGCAAGGTGAACAAGGCGGGGGTGCCCGACCGGTACGTCGGGACGAGCAAGACCCTGCGGTCCTTGGCGAGGGTCAGCGGCGCGGCCCGCAGCGGGGACGGACCGTATGCCGTCCGCACCCTCGCGCGGGCGCATGTCACGGCCCTCGTGGAGCGGCTTGCCGAGATGAGCTCTGCCGAGCGGTCGAAGCTGCCCGGGGTCACCGTGGAACGCGCGCCTCAGCTGCTGGCAGGGGCGATCGTGGCCGACGCCGTCATGGATCTGCTCAGCATCGAACGGCTCGACATCTGCCCCTGGGCCCTGCGCGAAGGCGTGATCCTGAGGCGGCTGGACTGGATCTCCGCGGGTTGAGGTCTGTGGTCAGACCCGTGGCTAGGCTCGTGACCATGACCGCAGTCCTGGTGCCCGGCGCGCGAGTCGCGCTGTCCACCTCCTCGGTCTATCCGCTGAACTGCGCTGCGGCGTTCGACCTCGCCGAGCGGCTCGGCTACGACGGCGTCGAGGTCATGGTGTGGACCGACCCGGTCTCCCAGGAGGCCGGCGCGTTGAAGGCGTTGTCGGACCTGCACTCCATGCCGGTGGTGTCGATCCACGCGCCCACTCTGCTTCTGACGCAACGGGTCTGGGGTCCAGAGGCCTGGCCCAAGGTGGACAACTCCATCGAGCTGGCCACAGCCCTGGGTGCGGACACCGTGGTACTGCATCCACCCTTTCGCTGGCAGAAGGAGTACGCACTGGCCTTCGCTGACGGGGTGGCCTTTCGCGAGCATGAGTTCGGCATCAGGCTCGCCGTCGAGAACATGTTTCCCTGGCGAGCCCGCAACCGTTCGGTCGAGGCCTACTTGCCGCACTGGGACCCGGTCGAGCAGCCCTACGACCATGTGACTCTTGACCTGTCGCACACGGCCACGGCCGGATCTGATGCGATGGCGATGGCCGCGGCGCTCGGGCCTCGGCTTGCGCACATCCACCTCGCCGACGGCTCGGGCTCTCCGATGGACGAGCACCTGGTGCCCGGGCGTGGCACTCAGCCGTGCGGTGAGCTGCTCGAGACTCTTGCGGTGCAACAGTTTTCGGGCTCCGTAGTCGTGGAGGTGAGCACCCGCCGGGTGTCCGACGAACAGCGAGAGGTGGACCTGGCCGAGGCGTTGGCATTTGCGAGGCTGTACCTCGCCGCAGCCGCGGTCGTCTCGTGACTCCCTTGGCTACAGGAGGGGGACCTGGCATGGTTCGGCGCGGGCGCCGGCCGGCTGGTGAGGACACCCGGGCTTCGATCCTGGACGCGGCCCGCGCCGAGTTCTCGGCCAAGGGCTACGACGGCAGCTCGCTGCGGGCCATCGCCCGCCTTGCCGAGGTGGACGCGGCCCTGATCCACCACTACTTCGAGGGCAAGGTCGCGTTGTTCGTCGAGTCGATGTCCTTGCCGGTCAATCCATCGTTCCTGATCGATGCGATTCTGGCCGGCCCGCGTGAGCAGGTTGGTGAGCGACTGGCAGTCACCTTCTTCGACATCTGGGACTCGCCTCAGGGCCGTGAACGACTCGTTGCCCTGATCCGTTCGGCGGTCAGCCAGGAGGACGCGGCGCGAATGCTGCGGGAGTTTCTCGTTCGTGAGGTGTTCGGCAAGGTGGCGTTGTCGACCGGCGTCCCAGATCCGCAGCTCCGGGCGGGGATGGCGGCGGCTCAGATGATCGGGGTGGCGATGATGCGGTATGTCATCGGCTTCGAGCCGGTAGTTGGCGCGTCAACCGAAGAGATGGTCGCGCTCGTGGGTCCCACCTTGCAGCGCTACCTCGCGGACGGTAGGTAGTCAGGCAGTCCGTCAGCCCTCCAAAGAAGTCGGCGGTCGTTCGTCTGACTCTTGCGGTCGAGTCGGCGGTCGAGTAGATTTCAGCGCATGATGAATTATGATATTCCTGCGGTCGTCGTTGACGGACTGCACGTCTTCCGGGGGGCTCGCGAGGTGCTCCCGGGTATCTCGTTGTCCGTGCCGCGCGGGCAGGTGGTCGGCCTGCTCGGACCAAGTGGTGGGGGCAAGACCACGCTGCTGCGCTCAATAGTCGGCGTGCAGGTCATCGCCAGTGGCTCGGTGACGGTTCTGGGGGAGCCCGCCGGATCGCCCGCGCTGCGCTCGCGCGTGGGCTACGTCACCCAGGAGCCAAGCGTGTATGCCGACCTCACGGTCCGGAAGAACCTCACCTACTTCGCGGCCCTGGTCGGAGCCCCAAAAGAGGCCGTCGAGCGCACTATCGATGTGGTCGACCTGAACGATTGTGCCGACTCCCGGGTGGACCGGCTCTCCGGCGGTCAGCGTTCGAGGGTCTCTCTCGCGGCGGCGCTGGTCGGGTCCCCGGAAGTCCTGATCCTCGACGAGCCCACGGTCGGCCTCGACCCGGTGCTGCGCCGCGACCTCTGGGAGATGTTCCACGCCCTTGCCGACGACGGCGCGACGCTGTTGGTGTCCAGCCATGTCATGGACGAGGCGACCCGCTGCGACCGACTGCTGCTACTGCGCGAGGGACACCTGCTCGCGGACGACTCTCCGGACGGTCTGCTCGCCCGGACCGGTGCCCCGGACGCCGAGCGCGCCTTCCTGAGCCTGATCGAGAAGGAGGTGGCGTGATGAGTGCCAGGCTCACCCTCGCGACCGCTCGACGGGTGCTGCTGCAGGTCCGCGCGGACCCCCGCACCATTGGCCTGCTGATCGTGGTGCCATGCGTACTCATCGGCATACTGGCCTGGATCTACAACGGCACGCCTGTGTTTGACAAGATCGGCGCCCCCTTGCTGGGTGTCTTCCCTTTCGTTGTGATGTTCTTGGTCACAAGCGTCACGACGCTTCGTGAGAGGACTTCGGGGACGCTTGAACGGTTGCTATCGACGCCCCTGGGCAAAGGTGACCTGCTTGGCGGGTACGCCCTGGCGTTTGGCATCCTCGCCGTTGTCCAGGCTTTGGTGGCAACAGGATTCGCGATCTGGGTGTTCGGCCTCGACGTTGCCGGCCCACGCTGGCTGCTCGTCGTGGTCGCCGTCGTCGACGCCGTCCTCGGCACGGCGACCGGTCTGTTCGTCAGTGCCTTCGCGCGCACCGAGTTCCAGGCCGTCCAGTTCATGCCGGCCTTCGTCCTGCCGCAGTTCTTGCTGTGCGGGCTACTCGTTCCACGCAGCCTGCTGCCTCGCCCGTTGGAGCTGGTCTCAAACGTCCTGCCGCTCTCCTACGCGGTTGACGCCATGCGTACCCTCACGACCCAGGCTGATGCCGTGGGGGAGGTCGGTCGCGACGTGGCGATCGTGGCGGCCTTCGCGGTGGCTGCTGTCGCGGGCGGTTCACTCACGCTGCGCCGACGTACTCCCTGACCTGTCGGAGGGGAAGCGCCGTGCGGCTGGTCGACCCCGGGGAATAGCCTTGTCCGGACTCGTTGTGGACGGCAAACGGAGGAAAGCGTGTTGGATGCAAGTGGCGTGCTGCGCCAGGGGTTGCTGCAACTGGCCAAGAGCGAGCGGATCCGTGACCTGATCGAGCGCGCCCCCGTCAGCAGGGACGTCGTGCGCCGGTTCGTCGCCGGTGACTCGACCGGAGATGTTGTCCGCGCTGCAACGGAGCTCGACCTGACCGGCCGGATGTCCACGATCGACCATCTGGGTGAGGACACACTCGACCTCGGGCAGGCACAGGCCACGCGAGACGCCTATCTCTTGCTTCTGACGGAGCTCAGTGCTGCCGACCTGACCAAGGGGGGCCGGGTCGAGGTCAGCCTCAAGCTGAGCGCGCTCGGTCAGGCGCTGCCTGGCGACGGCGCCAAGATCGCCCTCGACCACGCTCGCGAGATCTGTCAGGCCGCTGACGATGCCAGCACCACAGTGACCCTTGACATGGAGGACCACACCACCGCTGACGCGACCCTGGAGACCCTGCGCGAGCTTCGCCAGGACTTCCCGTCCGTGGGCGCGGTGCTGCAGGCCTACCTACACCGCACCGAGGCCGACTGTCGCGACCTCGCCCAAGAAGGCAGCCGTATCCGTCTGTGCAAGGGGGCCTACCAGGAGCCGGAGTCGGTGGCCTTCCAGACCAATGACGACGTCGACAGGTCGTTCGTCCGGTGCCTCAAGGTGTTGATGGAGGGCCAGGGCTATCCGATGGTCGCCAGCCACGACCCGCGCCTCGTAGAGATCGCGGGCGCGCTGGCCCATAAACACGAACGCGCAGCCGACACGTACGAGTACCAGATGCTCTTCGGCATCCGGCCCGAGGAACAGAAGAGGATTGCCGACCGCGGGGACCAGATGCGGGTCTATCTGCCGTACGGGCAGGAATGGTACGGCTATCTGATGCGCCGGATGGCTGAGCGCCCCGCCAACACCATGTTTTTCCTGCGTTCGCTTGTGACCAAAGGCTGAGGCGGCCAACGATGTCGGTGTCTGACCACGGCGGCTCGAAGACCGTCGCCATCCTGGGTGTGGGCGTCATGGGTTCGACGCTGCTCGCCGGGCTCATCCGGTCCGGGCGCGCCGCCGACGATCTGGTCATCACCGGCCGAAACGTCGAACGCGCCGGCGAGCTGGCCGGGACGTATGGCGTTCGACTGATGGGCAACGTCGACGCGGCGGCGGGCGCCGATACCCTGGTCCTGGTGGTCAAGCCCCAGGACATGGACGGTCTGCTCGCCGAGATCAGTGACCATGTCCGGCCCGGCGCCCTCGTGGTCAGTCTCGCCGCCGGTATCACCACCGGCTTCCTGGAAGAGCGACTGCCGGAGGGCACGGCGGTGGTCAGGGTGATGCCCAACACGCCGGCGCTGGTTGATGAGGGCATGGCTGCGATCAGCCCCGGCAGCCATTGCGACGAGGGGCACCTGAACGAGGCCGAGGAGCTGTTGCGTTCCTGCGGCAAGGTTCTGCGGGTCCCCGAGAAGCACCTCGATGCCGTGACCGCGATCAGTGGCAGCGGACCGGCATACATCTTCTATGTGGTGGAGGCGATGATCGAGGCGGGCGTCCTGCTCGGCATGCCGCGCGCGACCTCCACCGAGCTCGTGGTCCAGACGCTCTACGGCGCGGCCACGATGCTCAAGGAGACCGGCCAGCACCCCACGGTGTTGCGCGAGCAGGTCTCCAGCCCGGGCGGCACCACGATGGCCGCCCTGCGCCAGCTTGACGACCACAAGGTGCGTGCGGCGTTCGTCACGGCGATGGAAGCGGCAGCCAAACGCTCGAAGGAGCTTGCCTCCGGCAATGTCTGAGTCCGAGGCCGTCAACGTATGCCGGCTTGCCGCCGATGACTGGCAGGCCTACCGTGCGATCCGGTTGACCATGTTGCAGGAGTCGCCCTCGGCTTTCGGCAGCACCTATGACGAGGCGGCCAGTTTTGACGAGCAGCTGTGGATGCGGCGGCTGACCGACAATGTCGTCTTCCTGGCGCGGGTGGGCCGCGCGCCGGCCGGCTCGGTGGTGTTCTCCGAACATGGCGTGACGGACGCCGGCGACTGCAGCCTCTACGGCATGTGGGTTGATCCAGCATGCCGTCAGACCGGCGTCGGGCAGGCCCTGGTCCAGGCCGTGGTTGCGCAGGCCCGTGCTGCCGGCAAACGACGTGTCGTGCTTCACGTCGTGGGCGACAACAGGGAAGCGAGGGCTCTGTATGAACGAGAAGGCTTCGTCGCCACGGGGCACAGTGTCCCCTACCCGAATGATGACCAGCTGATGGAGATCGAGATGGGACTTGTGCTCGGATGACCTTGTGGCAGGTATGGCAACTCCCACGTGGTCAGGGGCGGCCGGCCAGTCGGTCGATGAGCTCGCTCGGTCCGCTCACGATGAGGGTGTGCTGGGCCGTCACCTTGGTTTCGGGGACCGCGTGGGTGAAGTCCTCGCCGGGAGCCTTCACACCGACGACGGTCACGCCGTACTTGCTGCGAATCTGGCTCTGCGCCAACGTGAAACCGATCGTCTCGCGTGGCGGCGCCATCTTCACGATGGCGTAGCCGTCGTCGAACTGGATGTAGTCCTGCAGCTTGCCGTTGACCAGGTGCGCCACCCGGCGGCCCGCGTCGGCCTCGGGCTGGAAGACGTGCTGCACCCCGATCCGCTCCAGGATGCGCGCGTGCTCGCGGCTGACGGCTGAGGCCCAGATGGACGGTATGCCGGCGTCGACGAGGTTGCCGGCGGCCAGTACCGATGCCTCGACCGACGAGTCGATGCCGATCACCGCGATCTTGAAGCTGCTCGCGTTGGCCGCCTCGATCGTGCGCGGCAGTGATGCGTCGGCAAGGATGACCCGGGCGAGTTGACCCGAGAAGCTCTCGGCCAGGCCCCGATCCTTCTCGATCGCGACGACCTTGTGGCCGAGCCGGCTCAGCTCAAGAGCAGCCTCGGCCCCGAATCGGCCGAGCCCGATCACCAGGACGTCATCTTCGTACATGCGGTTCTTGGCCACGTGTCCTCCTCGAGCGTGCAGGCTCATCAGGTCGTCCCCATGGGCGGCCGACCGGTAGCGTGCCATCATGCCAACACAGGCGCGCGTGGTCTGGGACCAGAGTTTCACGGGGTACGACTTCGGGATGGAGCACCCCATGAATCCGTTGCGCCTCGACCTGACCGCCCGGTTGTGCGGCGCCTTTGGTCTGTTCGACGGCCCGGACGTCGAGGTCGTCAACCCGGGCGTCCCCGATGACGAGGTTCTGCTCACCGTCCATGATGCCGACTACGTGGCGGCCGTGCGCCGGGCCTCCGTCAGCCCCGACGAGGCGGATCAGTCCCGCGGTCTGGGCACCGAGGACGACCCTGCCTTCCTGAAGATGCACGAGATCAGCGCCCGTATCGCGGCCGGCTCCCTGGACGTCGCCGTGGCGGTCTGGCGCGCAGAGACCGAGCACGGTGTCAACTTCTGCGGTGGGCTGCACCATGCGATGCCGGAGAGGGCCTCGGGATTCTGCATCTACAACGACGCTGCGGTCGCGATCCAGTCGCTGCTCGACAGGGGTGCCCAGCGCGTGGCCTATGTCGACGTTGACGTCCACCACGGCGACGGCGTGGAACGCATCTTCTGGGACGACCCGCGTGTGCTCACCATCTCTATTCACGAGACCGGCCGGGTTCTGTTCCCGGGCACCGGTTTTCCCAGTGACACCGGCGGGCCCGGTGCGCCCGGGTCAGCCGTCAACGTGGCCCTGCCGCCCGGCACCGGTGACGCCGCATGGTTGCGGGCATTCCACTCGGTCGTGCCTCCGCTGTTGCGTGCGTTCAACCCCGAGATCCTGGTCAGCCAAAACGGCTGCGACTCGCATTACCTGGACCCGTTGGCGCACCTGTCGCTGTCGCTGGACGCCCAGCGCACGTCATACGAGTCCATCCACGATCTGGCTCACGAGCTCTGCGGCGGTAAGTGGGTCTCGCTCGGCGGCGGCGGGTATGCGGTCGTCGATGTCGTGCCTCGGGCATGGACCCATCTGACGGCTATCGCAGCTCACCGTCCGATCCCGCTCGAGGCCGAGGTGCCGAAGGTATGGCGGGATCATGTCGAGCAGATAAGCGGGCAGGCGGGGCCGACCCACATGGGTGACGGAAAGGCTGAGCGTGGACGGGTGTGGTGGCGTTCGTGGGAGGTCGGTTATGACCCCGCGGACCCGGTGGACGCTGCCGTGATGGCCACCCGGACGGCCGTCTTTCCCCTGCACGGCCTCGACATCTGGTTCGACTGAGAGGCCGGTTGTCGGCGTGTCGGCTGGACAACCGACGAATCTACGTCAATTACGACTTCCCCATGGGTCACTTCTGCCCCTATCGTTACTTCTTGCACGTACGTGGACGTCTGCCGGAGGGGAAGCCGGCACTATGGCACGTGTAGAAGATCGAGGTGCACGATGGCTCAGGAAGGCCAATTGGCCGAGGTGCGGTTTGTCACCGTCGCCGAGGTTGCCTCGCTCATGCGCGTGTCGAAGATGACGGTCTATCGCCTGGTCCACAGCGGTGAGCTTCCGGCCGTTCGGGTCGGTCGGTCGTTCCGCGTTCCGGAGAGCGCAGTTCACGACTATCTGCGTGCGTCTTTCGTCGACACAGCCTGAGCAGGTATCGCATGGTTGACCACGAAGGCGGGCCGCACTCAGCGGTCCGCCTTCGTCGGTCCCCGGTCGGCACCAGGTCTCAGCGACACGAACCCGCTTTGGCCTGTCCGATGGCTGGGGGGGCTTGGCATGGCTGGGGAGGGCTGTGGCGACCGGGCCGGGGTTTGGGCAGGGGGAAGTGGGGGCGGTAGGCTGGTGCGGAATGTTCGGCGTGGTGCGGAGTTCGTGCCTGCAAAGACGCACGTCGGCACGGCAGTTCGCAACAACCCAGCACCACCCACCTATTCACGCTTGAAGGCAAGGACACTCATGGGCTCAGTCATCAAGAAGCGCCGCAAGCGGATGGCGAAGAAGAAGCACCGCAAGCTACTTCGCAAGACGCGACACCAGCGTCGCAACAAGAAGTAGCGCGCGCGCTCCATGCGGGGCCCGTCACAGTGGTGGCGGGCCTTCGTGTTGCTCTGGCTAGGATCGTGTCAACCGCCAGGTGTGGCGACACCACCGTGGCGGGGTGGCGGTCTGGCTGGACAAACTGTGGCGAGGGAGGTGGGCGCATGGCGGATGTGGTCCTGGTCACGGGAGTGTCCCGCTACCTCGGCGGTCGTTTCGCGCGTCTGCTCACCGCCGAGCCCGGCATCAAGCGGGTGATCGGCGTCGACGTCATCCCGCCGCTGCACGACATCGGCGACGCAGAGTTCGTCCGGGCCGACATCCGAAACCCGATGATCGCCAAGATCATCACCCAGGCCGCGGTCGACACCGTCGTCCACATGAACCTCATCGCCACACCGCTGTCAGCGGGCGGACGGGTCTCCCAGAAGGAGATCAACGTGATCGGCACCATGCAGCTGCTTGCGGCCTGCCAGAAGGCTCCGAGCATCCGCCGTCTCGTGGTCAAGTCCTCGGCCGCCGTCTATGGCTCCTCAGCTCGTGACCCGGCGATGTTCACGGAGGACATGGGCCCAAAGTCGTTGCCACGGATAGGTTTTGGCAAGGACTCGGTTGAGGTCGAAGGATATGTCAGGGGCTTCTCGCGACGTCGTGGGGACGTCGAGATCTCGATGTTGCGACTGGCCAACATCGTCGGCCCCGGCATCCGGACCAGCTTGACCGACTACTTCAGCCTGCCGGTGATCCCGACGCCGTTCGGATATGACGCCAGGCTCCAGCTGGTCCATGAGGATGACGCCCTCGAGGGACTGAGGCTCGCCACCATGGGCCCCCCGGTCGGCATCGTCAACGTGTCCGGCGACGGCGTCGTCACGGTGCGGCAGGCCATTCGGCTCTCCGGCCGGGCCTCGTTCCCGGTTCCGCTGTCCGCTGGCGGGCTTCTGGGCCAGCTCGTCAAGCGCGCGGGGCTGGCGGACTTCTCGCAGGACCAGATGCGCTTCCTGGCGTGGGGGAGAGTGCTGGACACCACCAGGATGCGTGAGGTGCTCGGTCTTGAGCCGAAGTACACGACCCGTGCGGCCTTCGAAGACTTCGTCTCCCATCTGGGGTCCGGGCTGCCGGGTGGCCCTGCGATCGGTGCGGCCGTCAGCGGGCTGGCGGGCTCAGCGGTCAACGTGATCGGTCACGCGTTGATGCCAGGAAGGAACGACTGATGGTTGATCCCAAGGTCCTCCCGCTGTCTGGCGGGTCCCCGGCGAAGAAGTCGGCGGGCCGCAGTCCTGGCGCGGACGCCTTTGCTGCCGGCGTCGCCCGGGCCTCCGGCGAGCGGGCCAAGCGCCGGCGGACACCGATGCTGATGGACCCGTCAGACGACGGGAGCGGGTCGCGCCCTGTCCTGCGTTCCGTCGACGGCACCGGTGTCGTCCGCGCCCACCGTCCACGTCCGGTGCCGAAGTCACGCCCGGTCCCGACGGCCAAGTCCGTGAGCGTCTCGGAGGCGCGATCCCAGAAAGAGCCCCGACGGCCCACGAGGTCGACCTTCGTTTCGCCCGTCGCCACTCCTGGCGCGCAGGCCGCGGCCCGACGAGGGGCGGCCCCTGGTGTGTCGGGGACCTCGAAGGCGGTCCCCTTGTCCAGTACGAAGGCGGGCTCCAGCCTGGACGAGCTGCTCAGGATGGCGATCGCCAGCCTGCGCGGTGCGGCCGAGATGGCAGGGCTCTCGGGCGAAGAGGTCGAACGACGGGTGGCCGGGACCCTCGCCTTCGTCCGTCGGCGGCTCACCGGGGACTACACCGTCGACCAGTACGGCTTCGACGAGGACTTCACCGAGCACATCTACCTTCCGCTGCTGCGGCCCTTGTACAAGTCGTGGTTCCGCGTGGAGGTGCGCGGCATCGGTAACATCCCCAGCGCTGGCGGCGCGCTCATCGTGGCAAACCATTCCGGCACGATCGCGTTCGACTCGCTGATGACCCAGGTCGCCGTGCATGACGAACACCCGGCTCGGCGTCATCTGCGCATGCTCGCGGCAGATCTGGTCTTCCAGACGCCGCTGATCGGCGAGGTGGGGCGCAAGAGCGGTTCCACCCTGGCCGCCAACCCTGATGCCGAACGCCTGTTGGCTTCCGGCGAGCTCGCCGGCGTGTGGCCCGAGGGCTTCAAGGGGGTCGGCAAGCCGTTCAGTGAGCGCTACAAGCTGCAGCGTTTCGGCCGAGGCGGATTCGTCGCGGCCGCATTACGGACCGGAGCGCCGATCGTGCCCTGCTCCATCGTCGGGGCCGAAGAGATCTACCCGATCATCGGCAACCTCAAGACCATCGCCCGGCTGACGGGAGCCCCCTATATCCCTGTCACGCCGACCTTTCCGCTCCTTGG
>JAYSQH010000044.1:0-6174 GCA_043721655.1 Phycicoccus sp.
GCGGCGGCCGATGAGCTCAACGGTGTACATGGCGGCGAGGACCATGGCTCCGCCGAGCATCATCCGCAGGGTCATCGACTCACCACCCAGGGCCACCGCGAACGCGGCCGCAAACACCGGTTCGAGGGTCATCACGATGGCGGCGCGAGTTGCGGTCAGATGGGACTGCGCCCAGGTTTGTGCCCAGATGGCGACAGCGCCGCCAATCAGCGCCATATAGAGCACCGACGTCCACCCGCCGCGACCGCTCGGAAGCTCGATCCCGCCCGGCGTGGCGGCAATCAGGGACACCACGGCGATCGTGATCATCTGGACGGTGGAGAGCCCGGCTGCCGACGCAGGTGAGGAGTATCGCCCCAGGCCGATGATGTGCAGCGCGTAGACGGCGGCCGCGAGCAGGGTCACGCCTTCACCGAAGCCGAAACCGGCACTGCTGCCCAAGCCGGGACCGAAGCCGTTCAGCGACAACGTCGCCAGTCCCGCCGTGGCCATCAGTACCGCCAGCCAGGTCGATCTGGGTATCCGGTCTCGGAGCAGGATGGCGCCGAAGATGGGGGTCAGCACGACGTAGGTGCCGGTGATGAAGCCGGACCGCGAGGCCTCGGTGTGCGCCAGGCCGACGGTCTGCAGGATCTGGGCAGTGGCATACAGGATGCCGAGGCCGACTCCGATCCGGAGCTCGCGCCTTCGGACGGCCAGGAGCTGACGCCAGAACACGGCCACCATCGCGGCCGCAGCGATGGTGAAGCGCACTGCGAGGAAGTCGGTCGGGGGCAGCACTCGGACGACGTCGCGGATCAGGTAGAACGTCGAACCCCAGACCGAGGTGATACTGACCAGCAACAGGGTCGCGACGAGACGAGAGCGCGCTGGAGTCACCGGCGTGGGGCCTTCAGACCACGGTGAGCGTGATGGTTGAGCCCTGTGGCGCCGCAGTTCCCGCGTCGATCGACTGCAGCCTGACCGTGCCGAAGAAGCCACCGGCAAACCGGTCGATGTTCACCTTGAAGTTCAGTCCCTCGAGAATCGACCGCGCCTGACCTTCCTGCATACCGATGACGGGGGGGACCACCACGAGCTGAGGGCCCTTGGAGACGACCAACGTGACCAGGCCACCTTGGAAGAGCGTCCCGCTCGACGGGGACTGGAGGATCACCGAACCCTTGGGGATGGTGTCGCTCCAGTCCTGTCTGGTGGCATCGACCTTGAGCATGGCGTCGCTCAGCGCCTTGACCGCCTGATCGGCCGGCTTGTTGGTCCAGTCCTTGATCTGGATCGGCTGACGGCCCTTGCTGATCACGAGGGCGACGGTTGTGCCTCTCTTCACCGACGTCTCAGGGGCCGGCAACATCGAGACGACCAGGCCCTGGAGCACCTTCTCGCTGAACGCCGTGCTGACTTTGCCGAGGGTGAGGTTGGCCTCTTTCAGTCGTTGCTCCGCCTCGGCCTGGCTGAACCCGATCAGCGGGGGCACACCGTAGCGTTCCGGTCCCTGCGACACCGTCAGGGTGACGGTGGATCCGCGACCGATCTCACGCCCGGCGGCAGGGTTGGTCGAGATGACCACTCCAGCCTTGACAACTTCGTCGAAGGACCGGACTACCTTGGGGCTCAGGTGTGCCGACGTCAGCGTCCGCTCGGCCGCCTGCGTGGTCAAGCCTGTGACCGGAGGGACCGTGGCCGACGCGCCCGGGCCCGCGGTGAAGAACAAGATGGCGGCGACCGCTGCCAGCGCGAGCAGCCCGAGCAGCGTCAGACGCCGGCTGGGCCGGCGCGCCGCCCCGGCGCGAGACATGAGTCGGCGAGGACCGTTGCTCTCCGTTCCTGGGCTACGAGGGGCCGTCGCAGGGGAGACCACCTCGGTGCGTGGAAGCGCAATCGTCGAGCTCGCGGGTGCTACGCCACCGGTGCCGGCCGGACGCAGGTCGAGCTCAATGGTGGTGAGCCCCCGGCGTGCCGCCCGCAGCTCAGTGAGCATCTCGTTGGCGTCCCGGGGCCGGTTGTCCGGGTCGCGTGCGCTGGCTCGTGCGACCAGCAGATCGAGCTCGACGGGCACTGTGCTGACCCGGCTGGAGGGCGGCGGGACGCTGCTGTGGACATGCTGGTAGGCCACGTGGATGGGTGAGTCGCCGATGAACGCCTTGGACCCGGTGAGCATCTCGAAGAGCAACAAACCGGCGGCGTAGACGTCACTGCGCGCGTCGGCGATACCGCGTTCGACCTGCTCAGGTGAGAGGTAGGCAACGGTGCCGAGAAGGACGCCGGTCTGTGCTGTGGAGGTCACGGTGTCGACCGCCCTGGCCAGGCCGAAGTCAGCGACCTTGACGGTGCCGTCCTCGCGCAGGATGACGTTCTCGGGCTTGACGTCACGGTGGATCAGGCCTGCGCTGTGTGCTGCCCCAAGGGCCTGGAGAACCGGGTCGAGGATGTCCAGGGCGGCACGCGGGGTCAGCGGTCCCTCAGCCTGCATGACCTGTCGCAGGGTCAGCCCGTTGACCAGCTCCATGGCCAGGAACATGTTGCCGTCGTCCTCACCCTGGTCGTAGACCGCCACGACGTTCGGGTGGCTCAGCTTGGCTGCTGAGCGGGCCTCACGGTGAAACCTGCTGACGAAGGTCGCGTCCCGGGCCAGGTCCGGACGCATGACCTTGAGCGCGACCTCGCGGTCAAGACGCTGGTCCAGGGCGACGTAGACCGTCGCCATCCCGCCATCAGCCAGGTGCGAGAGCACTCGGTAGCGCCCATCGAGAACTCGGTCGATGAGGGAGGCGGGACCAGCAGATGACACGCGATGAGTCTATGTACCGCAGGAGCGTGATCCGCGCAGGCACAACCAGTACCAGCCGACAGTCACCGCGCGCTACACCTGCATCTGTCGTTTGATGAGGATGACGGAGGCCACATAGCGCTTGGTGTCGGCGTACATCCCCACGTTCTGTACGGAGTACAGGCCTTGGTAGTAGCCCGCAATCGCCTGGTCCTGGGTGTGCGCGCTGCGGGTCAGGGAGCGCAGAAGGATGATTCCCGCGGTGATGTTGTCCTGCGCGTTGAGCAGGTTGAGCCGGCGGCCGGCGAGCCCAGAGGCCCAGGCACCTGAGCTCGGAATGACCTGCATCGTGCCGATGGCATTGGCGACCGAGACCTGGCGCTGGTTCCAGCCGGACTCCTGCCACGAGACGGCCAGGGCCAGCCTGGGGTCGACTCCGTGCCGGCGCGCGGTGGCGACGATCATGGCCTTGATCTGGGTCCGGTTGGGGGTGTTGTGCCGCGCCAGGTAGGCACGGTTGGCCGCCGCGGCCCTGACGACGCTGGCCGGATAGGTGCGTCCGGCAAACGTGTTGTTGCTGTTGGCCGTCCTGGGGGTCACCACCTTCAGCTTCTGCCCGATCTGCAGAGTCGACCGCATCGAAAGGCCGTTGACCTTCAGCAGCGAAGCGGTTGTCACGCCGCGGCGCGCAGCGATGTCGCTGAGGGTGTCGCCGGAGCGCACAGTGACGATCGTCGTAGTGAAAGCGGCGGCGGCCCTGGCCTTGGCCCTGGCCCTGGCGGCGGGAGCCGGCACCTTGATTCGCTGTCCCGGCTGGATGTATGCCGTCCGGCCGATCTTGTTGAGCGAGTAGAGGGTCGAGAGGCTCACCTTGTATGCGACCGCGATGCCGCCGAGGGTGTCGCCGGAGCGAACCACATAGGTCGCCGTCCGTGGGGCGGGGGTGACCTTCCGGGTGGCAGGTTGGGTAGCTGGCGTGGTGCGGGGGACCCACAGCTGGCGTCCGACCGCGAGGAAGCTTCCGTTGCCCACGAACCGGTTGCGGGTGAGCAGGACGCCGAGTGTGGTGCGGTGCTTGATCGCGATGTCACTGAGGGAGTCGCCGGATCGCACCGTGAGCACCTGCCAGCCGAACGGAGCGGGGTTGGAGCTGCGCTGGATGACGGTGGGGGTGGGTTGGGCCGGCACGGGCGAGGTGGCCGGAGTGATGCCGATGACGGGACTCATGACTGGGGCTTCCCTTCTGCGGTTGTCGTGCGAGGGAGTGTTCCCGTTATGGCGGATGTGGCGTACGGTGCCTGTGGGACTCATGTGAAAGATACACGAACCTGGCGCCGGACGAGGGGACGTCGTTCGCGGGGGATTGCCTCCGATGAGGACATCGGCAGTGATCTGAGTCAGTGACGTGGTGATGTTCCCCTCGCCGAGACCGTGGCACTCTTGACCCGTGCCTAACGACAACACTCCTGACCCATCCGTCGATGACGATCTCGCGGGCCTCGAAGAGCTGGTGGGTGAGTGGCTCACGGTTCCCGACATCGCCGAGCGTCTGGGGCTCCGGCTCAGCGAGGTCCGCCAGCTGATCACCGATCGTCAGATTCTCAGCATCCGGATCGGCCCCCGCCATGTCATCTCCATTCCGGCGAAGTTCCTCAACGAGGAGGGGCTCCTTCCCGAGCTCGCGGGCACCTTCACCGTGCTGCGCGACAGCAGGATGACCGACGCCGAGATCCTGAGATGGCTCTTCACCCCCGATGCCACTCTCCCTGTGTCGGGCGCCCCCATGGACGCACTCCTCGCGGGCTTCAAGACCGAAGTGCGTCGCCGTGCTATGGAAGCGGCATTCTGAGCGTGAGGCATGCCTCGTATGCCGTGATGCTGGGTTTTGTGCTGATCGGAACCCTGCCGTTGCACCGGTACTTCCGCCTCGGCGTGCTGCGCCAGCGAGTGCGTCTGCTCATCGCGATCCTGCCGGTGGCCGTGGTCTTCATCACCTGGGACGTCATGGCCACTGGGGCAGGGCACTGGCGGTTCGACCCCGCTCAGACGTTCGCCATCCGTCTGTGGGGGCTGCCACTGGAGGAGTACGCGTTCTTCGTCGTGATCCCGCTGGCGGGCATCCTCACCTTCGAGGCCGTGGGCGTGTTCCGTGCCCGGCGACGATCACCATGATCTGCAACAGCTCATGACCGCGTACACGGTCGCAGCCACCGTGGCCGTGCTGACCGCGATCCTCGGGGACCTGCTCGTCCTGCGGACCGCGCTGCTGCGCACCCGGACCTGGTGGACGGCATATGGCATCGTCGTGGGGTTCCAGCTGCTCACCAACGGCTGGCTCACAGGTCGCGGCATCGTGCGGTACAGCGACGCGGCCATCCTGGGCTCGGGGCGCATCGTGTTCGTCGGCGATGGCCGCATTGCCTATGCGCCGGTCGAGGACCTGGCCTTCGGGTTCGCGCTGGTACTTATGAGCTGTGCCGTCTGGGCGTGGGCCGGCGCGGCGCTGCGACGATCTCGGTGAGGTTGGCGCCGACGGTGCGGGCCGCCAGATGTCCGGCCGTGGCCAGTCGTTGCCAGGTCGGCACGACGAGTCGACGCTCGAACACGTTGAAGTCATTGGCAATCACCCGATGCAGGATCCGGCGGTACAGCGTGAACGCCGCCTCCAGACAGGGCTGGCTGCGGGCATCGACCATCATCAGCCCCGGCTGCGCCCGGGCATAGAGGCCGAAGGCTCGACGTACCTCGAAGGCGACCAGTGAGCGCACCCGTGGAGAAGGCACGCCGGTGTGCACCGCTTCAGCGAGATGGTGCTCGCTGACCCCAAAACGCACCATGTCGGCTTGCGGCAGGTAGATCCGCCCGAGGGCGTGGTCCTCGCCGATATCACGGATGAAGTTGGTCAGCTGGAAGGCTTCGCCCAGCGTCGCCGCCCGGCGCAGGGCCTCGGGACCACCCGCCCCCAGTAGCGGAGCCATCAGCTCTCCGATGACCGCCGCGCTGCCCCGCATGTATCCGCGAAGCTCCTCCCAGGTCGCATATCGAGTGACCGTCAGATCCATGACCATCGCGTTGAAGAACTCGTCCAGCAGATCTGGCTGAAGTCCGAAACTGCGCATCGTGTGCCATGTCGCAGCCAGGATGGGTTGCTCGCCTGGGTCCGGAGGAGTCTCGGATTGCACCGCCGCCATTGCGAGTTCGCGCCATGCGAGCAGAACTCCAGGATCTGAGGACTGAGTGCGGGGTGCGTCCACCAGCTCATCGGCCACCCGGGCGAAGGCATAGAGGGCCCAGACGTCGGGACGTCGATCGCGAGGCAGCAGCCGCGTGGCGAGGTAGTAGGTGCGACCGTGGGCGGCGTGGATGTGACGACAATGTTCATAGGCCGCAGCCAGATCGGGAGCCAT
>JAYSQH010000045.1:0-2031 GCA_043721655.1 Phycicoccus sp.
CGAGGCCTGGGGCCTCGGGTCCGACACCCGGGAGGCTTGCGACGCCGTGGTCCGTGTCCCGATCTACGGCAAGGCCGAGTCACTGAACCTCGCCATGGCTGCGACCGTTTGTCTCTACGCATCGGCGGCGGTGCAGCGCGCCGGCTCCCAAAGTCGCTAAAGTCACCCATATGGGATACGGGGTGAGCGAATCGGAGGGTGAGCGCTCAGCCCGATGGCACCTTGATATTTCCGACATGCACCCTGACGGTCTCTTGGTTGCCGACGAGCAAGGGCTCATCGTCTACGCCAACGAGCGTGCGGCTGTGATTGTCGGAACCCCAGCGTCGAAGCTGCTCGGGCAAGACATCCGGTTGGCGATGCCGTTGCAGGAGAGCGACGGTCGCTCCTGGTGGGCGTGTACCGATCCGTGGGGGGGACTGGCCATCCGCTCAGGTCACCGGGAGAAGCTGCTGATCATCCCCGGGCGTAGCGAGGTCCTGGTGACCGCCAGATACGTGCGCCCCGGACGCAGCATGCCGGTCACCCAGGTGGTCGTGGCGCTCCGTGACGCAGAGGCACGCCGACGCGCCGAAGCCAACCACTCCGCCCTGATCTCCACGGTCGCCCACGAGCTGCGCTCGCCGCTCACCTCGGTGAAGGGTTTTTCCTCGACGCTTCTGCGTCGCTGGGACCGTTTCACCGACGACCAGAAGCGCTTGATGCTGCAGACCATCGAGGCCGACGCGGACCGGGTCACCCGGCTGATCACCGAGCTTCTCGACATCTCCCGAATAGACTCAGGCCGTCTCCAGGTGCGCAAGCAGCCGGTGGACGTTCCCGGGGCCATCAACCGGCACATCGAACGTTTCGTGGCCAGCGGTCATGAGCGCGAGAAGTTCGTTCTCGACGGCTACGCAGGACCGCTGCCCGAGGTGTGGGCCGACCCGGACCGGCTTGACCAGATTCTGGCAAACCTGATGGAGAATGCCGTTCGCCACGGTGCGGGAACTGTCAGCATGTCGGTTGACCCGGCCGGTCTCGACGGTGGCGAGGCCATTGCCGTCACGATCAGCGACGAGGGCGAGGGCATCTCGCCGGAGCACTACCCCATGATCTTCACCCGCTTCTGGCATGGGCGAACCCGCGGGGGCACCGGCCTGGGTTTGTACGTCGTACGAGGTCTCGTCGAGGCCCACGGTGGGACGATCAGCGTCGGCCCGGCCGCAAGCGGAGGGGCCGAGTTCACGTTCACCTTGCCCGCCGGCGCTCCCGAACACGTCGTCTGACGCGTCTCCAGGGGGCCAACCATCACGGGAACGCCATGAACGTCAACGGCCACCAATCGAACAGCAGGGAAGCGATGTCTGGACCCAACAAGAGCTATGACCCCGTCGAAGTCAGCGCCCTCGACCCTGCCGCCCTCGCCACGGCCGTCTCCGAGGCCCTGGCTGCCTTTGCCGCCGCAGACTCGCTGGACTCGCTCAAGATCGCTCGCCTGGCCCATCAAGGTGATGCCAGCGCACTGTCCCGCGCGAGCCGCGAGATCGGGGCACTTCCTCCGACCGCGAAGGCTGACGCCGGCAAACGGGTCGTTACGGCGCGCGGGCAGGTCGCCACGGCTCTGGTCGCGCGTCAGGGTGAGCTCGAGATCGAGCGCGACGCCCGGTTGCTGGTCGACGAGACGGTCGACGTCACGGCGCCGGTGGGCCGCCGACCGATAGGCGCGCGTCACCCCCTCGAGCTGGTCTCCGAGCGGATCGGCGACATCTTCATCGCCATGGGCTGGGAGATCGCAGAGGGGCCCGAGGTCGAGTCCGAGTGGTTCAACTTCGACGCGCTGAACCTCGGCGTCGACCACCCGGCCCGCCAGATGCAGGACACGTTCTTCGTCGACCCGCCAGACGCAGGACTCGTCTTACGTACCCATACCTCACCGGTCCAGGTCCGGTCGATGCTCGCGCGGGACCTGCCGCTGTACATCGTCTGCCCCGGCAAGGTGTTCCGGACCGATGAGCTCGATGCGACGCACTCGGCGGTCTTCCACCAGGT
>JAYSQH010000046.1:0-6993 GCA_043721655.1 Phycicoccus sp.
TCAAGGTCATGGTCGGAGACCAACCCAGCGACCAGCTCGGCCAGAGACAGGGGCCAGCGTCATTCGTCGTGGCGGACGTGCTGACCTGGAGACCGGAGCGTACCTATGATGCCTGGCACGATCGGGCAGTGTTCCACTTCCTGGTCCGACCCGAGCAGCGCGAGCGGTACGTCGCCACGGTGGCAAGTGCCATCCGCCCCGGGGGGGTCCTGGTGCTCGGCACCTTCGCCGCCGACGGCCCGACCCAGTGCTCGGGCCTGCCCACGTCCCGCTACGACGCCGACGCCCTGGCCGAAGTCTTCGCGCCGGGTTTCAGCCTGGAGCATTCCGAACGCGAGGAGCACGTGACTCCGGGCGGCGCCGTCCAGCCCTTCACCTGGGTTGTCCTTCGTCACACGGCTCACGGGGCACCACGATGCTGAAGGCCGCCCACCTCACCAGGCGCTTCGGCGACCGCGTTGCCGTCGACGATGTCTCCTTCAGCGTGGCAGCCGGCGAGACCTACGGTCTGCTCGGCCCCAACGGCGCCGGAAAGACCACGACCATCCGGCTGGTGTGCGGGTTGCTCTCCGCCGATCGCGGCGAAGTCACGGTCGCCGGTATGCCGGTCAGCAGCTCGGACCCCAAGGCGAAGGCCCACATCGGGTACGTGCCACAGGACGTATCGCTCTATCCCGACCTGACCGCCCGGGAGAACCTGACGTTCTTCGGCCGGCTCTATCGGCTCAAGAGTGCTGCGCTACGTCAGCGCATCGACGAGGTTCTGGACCTCATCGACCTCAAAGACCGTGGTGACGACCGAGTCGAGTCCTACAGCGGCGGCATGCGACGACGGCTCAACATCGGCGCCAGCCTCCTCCACCGGCCGAGCCTGCTCATCCTGGACGAGCCGACAGTCGGGGTGGACCCACAGAGCCGGCACGCGATCCTGGAGAGCATCCGGGCTCTTGGTCTGGAGGGCCTCGCGGTGGTCTACACCACGCACTACATGGAGGAGGCCGAGAAGCTCTGCGACCGCATCGGCATCATTGACCACGGCCACCTGATAGCGGAGGGAACCAGCCGTGAGCTCGTTGCGCAGGTAGGCCAGAAGGACCGAATCACCATGTCTGCCAATGGTTCTCTGGCCGCATTTGCCGATGCTTGTCGCTCGATGGAAGGCATCGACAGCGTCGACGTGACGGACTCCTCGGTCCAGCTTCTCGCCGAGGACGGACGACTCCGGCTGGCGCAGGTGCTGGAGGCGGCGAGCCGGACCGGCACCTCGGTGCGGTCCGTCGAGGTCGACGAGCCTGACCTGGAAGCGGTCTTCCTGCACCTCACCGGCACCGCGCTGCGGGAGTGAGCGATGAGTGCCGTGCTTGCCATCGCCGTGAAGGACCTGCGCCAGCGACTGCGTGACCGGTCGGCCATCGTGCTGGGTTTCGTCGCGCCCCTGGCCGTTGCCTGGCTGATCAGCATGGCCTTCGGGTCGACGGGGTCTTTTCACGCCAACGTGGCGGTGGTCGACCTCGACCGTGGCCCGGTGGCCGCCGGATTCACGACATTCGTCAAGAGTCCGGACCTCGCCAAGCTGCTCACGGTCACGTCGGCGGCCACCAGAGCGGATGCTCGGGCGATGGTCAACAAGGGCGACCTCGGCGCAGCGTTCGTCATACCCCAGGGCTTCTCCGACGCCGTCACCTCCGGAAACGGCCGACCCATCACCATCCTGACCAGTGTCGACTCATCGATCGCCGGGCAGGTGGCCCAATCCCTGGCCGAGTCGTACACGGCACAGATCGAGGCTGTCCAGCTGTCGGTGAAGACTGCGGTGGCCTCGGGGGCTCCTGCCGCCTCTGTCGAGAAGCTGGCGGCCGAGGCAGCAACCGCGCGTATTCCCGAGCAGACGGTGACCCAGGCCTCCGGCGCGAAGGCGTTGTCCGCCATCAACTACTACGCGCCGGCCATGGCAATCTTCTTCAGCTTCTTCGCCATCGGCTTCGGCGCCCGCGGCTTCTTCCTCGAGCGCAGCGGGGGAACGCTGGATCGACTCGCGGCTGCGCCGATCGGGCCCGGCACGATCCTGCTGGGCAAGTCTCTGGCCACTTTCGTCTACGGGATGGCAAGTCTGGGCACCGTCGCACTCTTCACGTCACTGGTCTTCGGGGCGTACTGGGGGCCGCCGCTGGCCGTTGCGGCGCTGATCGTGGCGCTCGCCCTGACCCTCGTGGGACTGACGGCGCTGGTCATCACCGCGGCGCGCACCGAGCGGCAGTCCGAGGGCTTTGCGTCGATACTGACGTTCGGTCTGGTCCTGCTCGGCGGGAACTTCGTCTTCGTCGGCGAGGCGCCGCAGCTGGTGCGCACCCTCGCGTTGTTCACCCCCAACGGGTGGGCTCTGCGGGCACTGACCGACTTCTCCGGAGGCGCCGACTGGACCGCCGGGGTGATGCCCCTGATGGCAATTCTCGCGTTCGCGCTCGGCACCGGAGCGGTGGCCTTCACGTTGCGGCGAAGGGTGGTAAACCTGTGACCGCCATCGCACTGGCAGTCGCGGAGCTCAAACGGGTGATGCGCGACCGGACGTCTCTGTTCTTCATGATCGTGTTTCCGATTCTCGTCATCCTGCTCGTCGGGGTGACGACCGCCAGCAGCAAGACCATCCGAGTCGGCCTGGTACCAGGCCAATCCGCCATATTGGCGACGCAGCTCGTCCAGGACCTTGCGGCGGATCCCGCGATGACCACCCGGCAGTTTGCCACCCGGGCAGAGGGTGTAGGTGCGCTGCGCCGCGGTGAGGTGGAGGCGGTGGTCGTCATCCCGATGACCCTCGACGCCGATCTTCGATCCGGTCGTGCAGTGCAGGTTCCAGTCCTCGTCTCCGGATCCTTCGACACCAGCCAGGCGGTCGTCACGGCGGTGGCCTCGGTCGTCGCCCGGAATGGGGCCGCAGTGCAGGCAGCGACGTTTGCGACCACCCTCTCGGGCCGCGACTTTGCCGAGAACGTGGCCGCGGCCAGGTCGCTGCAACGACAGACGCCTGTCGTGCCGGTCCGCACCGAAGTCGTCAACCGCAAGAGCGACTTTCTGCCAACGGGATACAGCCGCAGCGCACCGACGATGCTCGTCCTGTTCGTGTTCCTCAACGCGCTGGCCGGGGGTGCCGCGATGATCCAGACCCGCAAGTTCGGGATCTTCTCGCGTGCCCTGGCGGCACCGATCCGGGCGCGCGACCTGATCCTGGGCGAGGCCCTGTGCTATTTCGCGCTCGCGCTCGCTCAGGCCCTGCTTATCGTCGTCGTCGGAGCGGTGATGTTCGGCGTGAGCTGGGGCGACCCGCTGGCCGCTGCCGCGCTGGTCGGGATGTGGGCCCTGGTCGGGACCGGCGCGGGCATGGTCAGCGGCACGATCTTCCGCACACCCGAGCAGGCAAGTGCCATCGGCCCGGCAGTGGGGATCGCTTTTGCGATGCTCGGTGGGTGCATGTGGCCGCTGGAAGTGGTCCCCAGCTCCGTGCGCCTGGCCGGGCACGCCACTCCGCACGCGTGGGCGGTGGATGCCTGGGCGACCCTGCTGTCGCGTGGGGGTGGCCTGGCCGACATCGCCGGCTACCTCGCCATCCTCGCCGCGTATGCCGTAGTGCTGCTCGCGATCGCGTCGCTCCGTCTTCGCCGTTCCCTCGTCACGCCATGACCAGTTCGCGCGCTGAAGAGGTGACACCTGCAGATCGGGCCAAGACGGGACGTTAGGCCCTAACCGTCTCGGCGCCAAGGCCGTAAGGATCGCAGTTATACAGGCGCTGGTGGACGACGAGGTGCTCATGGATGACATCAGAGGATTGGTCCTGCTGGTCCCCGGGCTGCAGTCGCTCATCGACCTGCTCCGCGAGCGAGGCTGGGTCGTCATCGGGCCGACCGTCAGGGATGGCGCAGTGATCCACGCCGAGATTGAGTCTGTCGACCAGCTTCCGCGCGGGGTGGGAGATCTTCAGGAAGCCGGCAGCTATCGGCTGCGCGAACGCGCAGACGGGGCGCTGTTCGGGTTCGCCGCCGGCCCCCAGTCGTGGAAGTCGATGCTCTTCCCCTCTCGCGAGCTGTTGTGGAGCGGCCTGCGGGTCGGCGCCGACGTGCAGGTCACGCCCGCTTTCGTCGACGCTCCACGCCTCGCGTTGTTGGGCGTCCGGTCCTGCGACCTCCATGCGATTGCGATCCACGACCGCGTGCTCGCGGAGCGGTCCTTCACCGACGCGGCATACGTCGCGCGGCGCGAAGCCACCTTCGTCATCGCGCTGACCTGCTCGGACCCCGGGGGCACGTGCTTCTGCGTCTCGATGGGCATCGGCCCCGTCCCTGACGACGGCTTTGACCTGGCGCTCACCGAGCTGCTCGACCTGCAAGGACACCGCTTCCTCGTCGTCCCGGGCAGCGATCGCGGCCAGGGGATCCTCGACGACCTGTCGGCCCGCGCCAGAGACGGTGACGTCCGCCCTGCAGTTGAACAGGACCATGTCAAAGCGCGGGCGGTGGGCGACCATGCAGCGCAGCACATGGGACGTTCGCTCGACACCGACGGGCTGCGCGACCTGCTCTATGCGAACACCGAGCACCCGCAGTGGGACGACGTGGCGAGTCGCTGCCTGTCCTGCACGAACTGCACGCTGGTCTGTCCGACCTGTTTCTGCACCTCGGTCGACGAGGTCAGCGACCTCACCGGCAGCGCAACGGAGCGGTGGCGGGTGTGGGACTCCTGCTTCACCACCGACTTCTCCTACCTCCACGGCGGCAGCGTGCGGACCTCGGTGAAGTCGCGATACCGCCAGTGGGCCACGCACAAGCTCGGCTCGTGGGTGGACCAGTTCGGAACGCCCGGATGCGTCGGCTGTGGCCGCTGTATCACCTGGTGCCCTGCCGCCATCGACCTCACCGCAGAAGTCGCAGCGATCCGCCCCCGAAAGGACTGACATGCGCACCATCGAGCAGTACCTTCCCGACCACGCTTTCTTCGCGGGGCTGGACACACCAACGCTGGAGCTCGTCGCTGGTTGCGCGACGAACGTCAGCCTCGCCGCTGGCGAGTACCTGTGCCGCGAGGGTGACCCGGCTGACACGTTCTTCGTCGTCCGACGCGGCCGGGTCTCCATCGAGGTGCACGGCCCCGCGGACGGAACGGTGGTGATCGACACTGCCGACGAGGGCGATGTGGTGGGCTGGTCGTGGCTGGTGCCGCCATACCGCTCCTCGTTCGACGCACGCGCAGCTGAGGCCACCGGCGTGGTCGCCTTCGACGGTGCGTGCCTGCGTGGCAAGTGCGAGGCAGACTCTCGCCTGGGGTACCAGCTCATGCAGCGCGTGACCCAGGTGATGAACGACCGGCTGGTGGCCGCGCAGGTGCGGCTGCTCGACCTCTACGGCGCCCGTGGAGCCACCGATGCCGCAGCTCGCTGAACCGACTGTTGTGCAGCCGGTAGACGGTGCCATGGTGCCGCGCCTGTTCCGCCTCATCGAGCGGCGTCAGGACACCGCGGACACCTTCACGGTCCTGCTCGAGCCTCACGACGGCGTCCCGCTGGCCTTCATCCCGGGCCAGTTCACGATGCTGTCAGCCCTGGGCGTCGGCGAGGTGCCCATCTCGGTCAGCGGTGACGCGCACGTCGCCGGCCCGCTGCAGCACACGGTCCGCGACGTCGGCGCCGTCACGCATGCCCTGGCCCGCGCATCGGTCGGCGATGTGCTGGGCGTCAGGGGGCCTTACGGCACCGGCTGGGAGGTGGCCGACGGTCACGGCGGGGACGTGGTCTTCGTTGGGGGCGGCATCGGCCTGGCCCCGCTGCGGCCCGCGGTGCTCGAAGTGCTTTCCAGGAGGGGCGACTACGGCCGGGTTGTTTTGCTCTACGGCGCCCGCAGCCCGGAAGAGCTGCTGTTCACCGACGAGCTGAAGCAGTGGGAAGACCAGGGGCTGGAGGTCCTGGTGACCGTCGACTACGGCCGGGAGACCTGGCAGGGTCGAGTCGGCCTGGTGACCAAGCTCATCCCGCGCGCCGGGTTCGACCCCCGGTCCACGCTCGCCCTCATCTGCGGGCCCGAGGTGATGATGCGTCATACAGCCCTGGCACTTGTCGGGCGGGGCGTGCGGTCCAACCACATCCGGGTCTCCCTCGAGCGCAACATGCGATGCGGGATCGGCCTGTGCGGGCACTGCCAGTACCGCGAGCTGTTCGTCTGCGTCGACGGGCCGGTTCTGCCTTACGCGCAGGTCACTGGCCTGCTCGGACTCCGGGAGGTGTGACATGACCGAGAGTGGTCGCCCGAAGCTGGCCGTCTGGAAGTTCGCCTCGTGCGACGGTTGCCAGCTCACCCTGCTCAACTGCGAGGACGAGCTGATCCCGCTGGCGGGCGCGGTGGAGATCGCCTATTTCCCGGAAGCCACTCGCGCAGTGGTCGAGGGTCCCTATGACGTCTCACTCGTCGAGGGCTCGGTGACTACCCCCGCTGATGCCGAACGCATCCTCGAGGTACGCCGCGTGTCCCGCCGGCTGATCACGATCGGTGCCTGCGCGACGAGCGGTGGCATTCAGGCGCTGCGCAACTTCGCCGACGTCAAGGAGTATCGCTCGATCGTCTATGCCCACCCCGAGTACGTGCAGACGCTCGAGCGTTCAACGCCGATCGCCGCGCATGTGACCGTCGACTATGAGCTGCACGGGTGCCCGGTCGACTCCAAGCAGCTGCTGGAAGTTCTCGCCGCGTTCGTCCAAGACCGCCGTCCACGCATCCCTACCTACAGCGTGTGCGTCGAGTGCAAGCGCCGCGGCGCTCTCTGCGTCGCGGTCGCTCATGGGACACCCTGTCTCGGACCCGTCACGCTAGCCGGGTGTGGCGCCCTGTGCCCATCATTCGGACGAGGGTGCTACGGCTGCTTCGGCCCGCAGGACACCGCCAACACGGACTCGCTGGCCGACCGGCTCAGCGTCCTCGGCATGGACGAGTCGCAGATGCTCCGGGTCTTCCGCAC
>JAYSQH010000047.1:0-5306 GCA_043721655.1 Phycicoccus sp.
GGTAACGAAGTCCCGGGCCGCCAGCGTGGCCACCAGCCGATAGACGATGGGCCGCCCGACACCGAGCGAAGTCGCCAGCTCGGTGACCGTCATCCCGCCTGCATGCTCGCGAGAACCCAACAGCTGCAACACCTTCAGCCCACGATCCAGCGTCTGTGAGGTCTCGCCCCCGACGACCTTGGTGCTGTGCGTCTCGGCCACGCTCACACGCTATCGGTTGGCGAAAGCACCGACAGTCCCGGAAGGCTTGGCAGCGGGCCACCGCGCAGGAGAACAGCCGGCAGGCGGTCGCCGGCGGACAGTCATTGGCGGACAGTCATTGGCGGTACCAGCCGTCCAGGTCCGAAGGCGGACACCATCGTCCACCGCGATCATCTGCCTGCGGCAGGATCGCAGGTGAGATTGAGCCAGCCACATCGGCGCGACCGAGCCGCGCGCAGATGGGCGCCGTTGGGCGCCGCTGGGCGCCGCTGGGCGCAGATGGGCGTTGACGGGCGTTGACGGGCGCTGACGGGCGCTGACGGGCGACGTCGTCATGGCTGGAGCTCCAACCCGATCGGATGGGCTGTCGGCATGCCTCATGCCCGGCCGTCTCCGGTCGGGTCTTGGGCGGGGTGGTCAGAGGTGCCAGGTGACTTCGCTGGCGGTCGCTGTTGCGGTCCAGCCCTTCTGGTGGGCGATCGTGTGGTGGCGGGGGCAGAGCAGGGCGCCGTTGAGCAGACTGGTGACCCCTCCGTCGACCCAGTGAACGATGTGGTGCGCGTCAGCCCATTGAGGCGGTGCGGTACAGCCAGGGATCGTGCAGCCCTTGTCCCGTAGCCACATCGCGTGCAACAACCCGGGGGTGAACAGGCGTCTGGCCCGGCCCACGTCCAGAACCTCCGAGCACGAGCCCAGCACGACCGGGATGATCGTGGCATCGCACGCGATCCGCCTGATCGACTCCACGCCCAGGAGCTGCCCGTCCAGGGTGGACCCGGCACCGCACCTGGTGCGCAACCCATCCAGGTCCACGCTGACCCACAGTGCGGCCTTGGTCGTGGTCGGTGCTGCACCTCCGGCTGCTGCGGCCCGGCGACAGATCTGGATCAGGGCGTCGCCGCGGCGCTGGTCGGAGGTCCGCAGGTCGGGGCAGTCCGGGGTCGGGTTCGGTGCGGACAGCGGCCCGAGCGTCGCCTCCAACACGGCCTTGCCCTCGGGGTCCAGCCGCAGCCGGTACTCGGCCATCCCGTCGTCGTCGTACGGCTGGGACAACGACACCCCATCCTTGAGCCGGTCGGCGCGGCGCTGGAACTCGCTCTGGTGCCCGTGGGTCGCGATGATCTTGTCCCGCAAGCCCCGAATCTCGGCCGGTCCATGATCGGTCGCGATCTGCAGGAACCCCGCCCACACCGCCTCTACCGCCTCATCGCGCAGCCGGGGGCGCAGCTTGTCCATCTCGACCAATGCGACCGCGGCGTTACGGATCCCGACCCGCGCCCCCAACACCGCCGCAGCCAACCCCGCGTGACGGACTGCGCGGGTCGCGTGTGCCACCCGCACCAGCTGGGCCGCGCCGCCGGCGTGGAACGAAGGAGCCCACTCAACCACCCACCCCGCAGCCGTCGCACAGTCCGACCCGGCGACGACACCCCGACCCAGCGCCTCGGCAAGGATCGCGACCCGCGCCGCCTCGACCTGGCGGGACAGACAGTCAACCTGGCGAAAGAACGGCCCCAGCTCGGCGCTACCCACCCCGACCACCGCATCGCCCAGGCCGGACAGCAACACGGTCGCCGCGGCCACCGCCGCGCGCCGCGCCTCGATCGTCGGAGTCCCTGTCATGTGTTTCAACCTAGACCCGACCACTGACACACCCCCGCGTCTTCGACGTCACCAACCTCAGCGCGAATCATGCTGTGGACAATCAGAATTCAATCCTCTCTGCAGACCCCAGACACATTGCCTGGATCGCGTGGGCAGCCCCGGACAGTCGCCCTGGCCTCGACGTTGCCCCGCGGTCCGGGCGCCTTTGCCAGTCGGCTGTCCCCCGTGAGGAAGTCGACCTGGAGTGCCTCGGCAAGTGCGATGTATGCCGCGTCGTGGATCGTCAGGTTCTCGCGCAGTTCCCAGCATCGGCTCAGCAACGGAAAGCGTGACGCCCGGGGACGGGCTGGGCCGCTCAACTGGCGGACGCTATCGGGCTCCGGCCCCAAGCAGGCCTGGCGTCACCGGCGTGGTCATGCTCGCCGGGGCCCTCGACCCAGCCGAGATCGGCGCAACCTTGGCCGACCGGCGTGCCTGGCCAGATCCACTACACCGAGGCCGACATGCCTGTCCGAACTCGCGCCATTCCAGGCGCAGCCGGGCGGATGTGCTGCCCGCTGGTTTGGGAGCCGGCGCAGGGCCGCCGGCCCACAGGTGCGCAACCCGGCGATCGGCCCAGCGCACCGCGGCGTGCCCGAACACCACGGAGAACCCGAGATAGACGGCCCGCAAGCAGGGCCCTGGACCGGTCTGGAGCTGCCGGTTCGCTGACCTCTTTGGCGAACTGGCAGCGGTACTGTCAGACGACACTGCGGTTTGGAACCGGCAGCCAGTCCTACTGACGTGACAACCATCCGTCAACGGTTGTGCGTCTACATAGTGTGAGCCAGCGCAGTGGTTGGAGGTCTCGTGGTCGATGACTTGCCAGAGTTCACGTCATTTGTGCGGAGCCGCTCTCCGTCGCTGATGCGTAGCGCGGTGCTGCTCACGGGAGACCCGCATCAGGCTGAAGACTTGCTCCAGATCAGCCTGGCCAAGGCCTTCGTCGCTTGGGGACGGATCCGCGAACAGGAGCAAGCCGAGGCCTACGTCAGGCGGATCATGGTGACCACAAACATCTCGGCTTGGCGCAGGGTACGCAGAAGCTGGCCTACCAGGGAGATGGTGGTCGAACCCTTCAAGGAGCCAGGAAGTGAGGCCGAGGACCGTGTGGACATGTGGGTAGGGCTTCGATCACTACCGGCACGCCAGCGCACCGTCATGGTCTTGCGGTACTACGAAGATCTGACGGAGGCCGCTACCGCTGAGACGATGGGTTGCTCGATCGGCACGGTGAAGCGATACCACGCGCGGGCTTTGAGCGCCTTGCGGCGCACCTTCGAACCCGAGGGCGCGCACCAACTTGGGAAGGCTTGAAATGAGCCACGACGACGAACTTGTCGAGCAGATCCGCAGTCACCTGCACAGGCAAGCGGGGTCAGTGACGACACCACCGGATGTCGAGCAGCAGGTCTTGCGCCGTGCGCGGACGATCAAGCGTCGACAACTACTCACCCAAGTCCTCCCGGTCGTTGGTGTCGCTGCCTTGGCGAGCGTCACGGTTGGCGTGCTGCGTTCACCGCAGTCCGATTCGAACCCCGCGCCCTCAAGTGCATCGCCCAGCACCGGGACGACAAGCCCCTCCAGCGCCGGGACGACAAGCCCCTCCAGCGCCGCTGCGGCGTCGGGCACGGACTTGCCGTTCGTCTCCCAGGTCTCCGAGGGGTCGTTCCTCACCATGAACGGGCGCAAGATTCGTCTGCCGTTGCCGGCGACTTGGGGCGTCAACGCCGTCTACCGTGCGGGCGACTCGGTTCTCCTCGACATGCAAGAGCTGGATGACCGCTTCACCGTGCGAGCTCGTGCAGACGGGTCGATCATCAAGATCGACGCGTTCAGGCCCCCGTTCGCTCTCAGTGCTGACGGTCGGCTCGTCGCGGGACTTGCGACCGGGATCGCGAACGTGGGCGACACACCGCAGCTTGAGGTGATGGTGCTGGTCGACGCACTCTCAGGGAAGGAGTTGGCGCGACTCGAGGCCGGGGGCCCGAAACGGCTAATTCGAGTTTACCCCGAACTCATCATGGATCCTGGGGCTCAGAGCGTGCTGGTCAGTGACACAAACGGTGACATCTCCGTGTGGTCGACGGCCCGGAAACTCATTGAGCCGCTCATTCTCGGGGGCAGGGGTGCTCAAGGCTCCGTGGCCGCCAGCCCCGACCGAACGCTCCTGCTCACTACGACGGACGCGCGCGGCACTACCGATGAGCACGGTCGGATGTCTGCATGGCGTTGGCCCGACCGAGCCAAGGTCTGGACCGCCCCCCTCGTCGTCGACGGACCCGCCTCGTTCAGCCCGGACGGGCGGTTCGTAGCCGTCCCGTCGCAGGGACGCGTCGCGCTCCTCGACGCGTCCTCTGGCAGGTTGGTCCGGCAGACGAACGTCCTGCCGGGCTCGGACGCCCTGCTGTGGCCGAAGTTCAGCATTACCTGGGAAGACGCTTCGAACCTCAACGCCTGGGACATCGGACAAGACCAAAACGGGCTCTTCAGGTGTGCCGCCGCGACCGCAGCCTGCCAACCGCTGAATCTGGGCGTGGGCGACGCACGAGCGATTATGGCTCGTTAAGGAGGCCGTTCTGTCAGGAGCCCCGGCAGAGCCAGGCCCTTAGCCTCGATCCACCGATGTTGATGGTCCGCTGAGTGGGTCGTGACGCGAGAATGCCCTTACGCACTGGGCAAATTGGACCTATCTAAGGACCCAAATTCACCGGCCGGAAGGGCAGCTCGTAGATGGTGCGACACGAAGTCGCTTGTGTCGAGTGGGCTCGTCGATTGGAGGGTCGGTAACGATGACGTAGCCCCGAGCCAGTGTTCAAGGATCGTCTCCGCTCTGACGACGAAGCCCGCGCCCTCCTCCGGGAAGCGTTCACCCTCACCGGCGACCTCCAGATCACCGGCAACACCTTGCACGTGCGCCTCGACCCTGCCAGCGCCCCCCGACGCAGCAACGCCCTCGCCGCCCTATGCGCCGAGCTCACCGACACCGGGACCCGCTACCCCGGCACCCTGGCCGGTTGGCCTTGACCTGAGTCCCTCCTGAACCGAACTCGCATCCGGGCCCGCTGAGATCACACTGCCCGAGGCAGCGATGAGCACCGTGCCGGGATACAGCACACAGTCCCGGCCCAGGCTGTTGCGACTCCCGGCGTCGCACTGGACGAGCACACCGGGGTAGACGAGGACGCCGTCAGCCAGCTCGGCGTTCGAGGAGATCAGCGTCGAACACGGGTCCAGCACCCCGCACACCGTCCGCACCCAGAGCGATGGTCTGCGCCACGGTGAGGAAGCCCAGGGCTTCTTCGTGGTTGTCGGGGGTAGGAACACGGTCCCTCATGAAGTCCCCGGATCCGGCTCATCGGCGGCCGACGAACCAGCGCCGGATGGCCTCGATCCGCGCGGTGACCTGTTCGGCGCCGGCCTGGTCCAGCGCCGGCCCGCCGCAGCTCTTGCGCAGGTCG
>JAYSQH010000048.1:0-9835 GCA_043721655.1 Phycicoccus sp.
CACCGCCATCGCCGGCAACCTGCCGACCGCGCCTGCGCTCATGGGCAACACCGTGGTCTGGAAGCCGTCGTCGAGCCAGCAGTTGGCAGCCCAGCTGACCATGGAGGTGCTCGAAGAGGCTGGTATGCCGCCCGGCGTCATCAACATGGTGACCGGGCACGGAGTCAACGTCTCCTCGGTGGTGCTGAGCTCGCCGGACCTGGCCGGCATCCACTTCACCGGCTCGACCGCGCTCTTCCAGTCCCTGTGGCAGCAGGTCGGCGCCAACCTGAAGACCTACAAGACCTATCCCCGACTGGTCGGTGAGACGGGCGGCAAGGACTTCATCCTGGCTCACCCCTCCGCAGACCCGGATGTGTTGCGAACAGCCATGATTCGCGGCGCGTTCGAGTACCAGGGCCAGAAATGCTCCGCGGCCTCACGCGCCTACGTGCCGCGCAGTCTGTGGAAGATCATCAAGCCTGAGCTGGTCCGGATCACCAATGGCCTCGGCCAGGGCGATGTCACCGACATGTCCAACTTCATGGGCGCTGTCATCGACGACCGCGCGTTCGGCAAGCACCGTGCCGTGATCGACAAGGCCCATGCCGACAAGGGCGTCAAGGTCATTGCCGGTGGGACGTATGACGACTCGGTCGGCTACTTCATCCGCCCGACCATCCTGGAGATTGACGACCCCGCCGATGAGTCGTTCAGCACCGAGTACTTCGGCCCCATCCTGGCCGTCCATGTCTACGCCGACCGCCAGTATGACAAGGTGCTCGACCAGATGGAGTCGATCGCGCCCTACGCGCTGACCGGGTCGATCATCGCCCAGGACCGCGAAGTCATCGCCGACGCCTCCGAACGGCTGCGGTTCGCGGCCGGCAACTTCTACATCAACGACAAGCCCACGGGTGCCGTCGTCGGCCAACAGCCCTTTGGTGGCGGTCGTGCGTCGGGCACCAACGACAAGGCCGGCTCACCGTTGAACCTGATGCGATGGACCAGCGCGCGCTCCATCAAGGAGACGTTCGTGGCGGCCAAGACCCACGAGTACCCCCACATGGGCTGATCCCAGCTCGATTCTCACGCCCGGCTCGCCAGCCATGACGTTTCGGCTGGCTCCGCCGGTCGCTCCGATCCGCCCCCGCAAGCGGGAGGTACCCCCACCTCCGCTCGATTCTCACGCCCGGCTCGCCAGCCATTCTTGGCCGGTCTCGCCCTCGACCCTGATCGCGGACTGGACAGTCGGTGCCGCCGCCTCTTCGACTCTGCCTCCAAGAAACGGGATCCTGGCCTTGAGGTCCCCCTCGATGGTTTCCACAGACCCCGGGCCACCGGGTGCCAGGGAGAGGGTTCCGTGCAGATGGACCGGGGCACCGGTGATGTCGACGGTGAGCGTTCCGAGGCGTGTCCCGTCGGCACCGGACGGGCCCCAGTCCTGGGTCTCGGTCACCTGCAAGGTGTCGCCGACCATGCTCTTGACGAAGTGGGGGAAGCGATCTGACGGCAGTTCGCGGGTGCTCACGATGAGGGTTCGCCCGCCCTGGGTGGTGATGGACACGGTGTGGCTGAGGGCTCCGGTGGCCTTGCACTTGCGGTTCTGGAACTCCTCCTGCACGAACATGGCGAACACTTCGTCAGGGGTCGCGGCGTAGTCGAGGTTCGCGCTGATCTTCATCGACACAATCTATGTCGTTGTTGACGAGCTCGCTGCACGCGAAGATGGCTCTGCACCCGGCGATGCTGCGCTGCCAAACCCTTGAGACAGCCGCGCCATCTCGCGCCGAAGACGGCCTCGGGCGCGACCGACATGGGCTGTGGCCAGGTCGACCCTGGCCTGAACCTCGGGCACCAGGGCACGCCGCAGCTCGGACTCGTGCGCGCCGGCCGGGCCCCATGGCTCGATCACCCGGGTCCCGTCCAGGAACAGCCCTGCGCCCTGGACCCGCAGCTCGGCTCGCCGTCCGAGCTCGTGACCCTCGGCGAGGTCCGTCGCGTAACGCTGCAACGCTGCCCCGGCGTCGTCCAGCAGGTCGGCGGCGGCTCGCAGTACCCCTAGGGAGGCGACGCAGGACGACCTGGCAGCCGCGGCGTCTGGTCCCTCCGCTGCGGCGAGCTCTCTGGCTGCGTCCTCCAGGAACTGCCCATGCTCGCGCAGCCGCGAGGACTCACGGCGCATGCCGCCGCCGACGCGCGAACAGGAGATGTGGTCGCCGTGAACCAGGATCGCCGTCATGCGCCCTGTGCGTGCCGTTGCCGGGACGCGGCAGCCTGAAGGGTGCGCGACGTACCGGCGAAGGCGTCTCCGAGCGCCCCGAGAGCGTCACCGGCCTGGTTGACGAGGGTGTCGACCGTGCGTTGGGTCGCAGCCTCACCGGTGTCGGCGTAGTGAGCCAGCAGCTCGTGGGAGGCATCGAGTGCCGCAGCCCTCGATCGGGCCAGCGCCGTGGCCGCAGCATCGAAACAGGCCGCGACATCCAAAGGGACCGCAGCATCGAAAGGGACCGCAGCATCGAAACAGGCCGCGGCCTCGAGCCGGGTTGGGTCCACGTGGTGCTCGGCAGGCATGCGGACAGCCTAGGGTCGGGCGACGACCGCTTACGGGTTACGCACAGGCGAGCTGAGGTCGCGACGAAAACTGACCGCGCCCCCGCCCGAACCGCAACATTGCGGGTTCGAACGCCCCGCCCGCCCTGCCTGCAATATTCGCACGGCGATAGGCTCGGCGGCGGTGCACAAGGGCGTGCATCATGGCATTCTTCCTAAGGATCTCAGTCATGTCTGCGTCGCTTGAGCAGTCCCGTTACCAGGTCATCCACTCCGCAGCGGAGCTGGCAGATGTGGCCGGCGGTGAGACGCTCCAGCCGTACTTGGACCGCTACTACAGGCACGTTGCCACCGAGGACGTCCTGGCCCGGAGCCCTGAGGATCTTCTGGGAGCAGCGCTGTCCCACAAAGAGCTGGCCGCGAACCGCCCGGTGGGCACGGCGAACGTGCGGGTCTTCACGCCGACGGTCCAGGAGGAGGGCTGGTCCTGCGGCCATACGGTCATCGAGATCGTCACCGACGACATGCCCTTCCTGGTGGACTCCGTGATCGTTGAGCTCTCGCGGCAGGAACGCGTCGTTCACATGGTCATCCACCCGCAGCTCGTCGTGCGCAGGGACGCGGCTGGCGAGCTGAAGGAGATCCTTGGCGTCGACGCCATGATGGACGCCGAGTTCGGCGACGGGGTTGAGTCCTGGATGCACGTCGAGGTCGACCGCCAGGTGGCAGATGCCGAACGCGAGTCGCTGGTCGAGGGCCTGCTACGGGTCCTCTCGGACGTGCGCGTGTCCGTCGAGGACTGGCCCAAGATGCAGGTTGAGTGCCGGCAGATAGCGGCTGAGCTCGAGGTTGACCCGCCCAAGGTCGTTGACCCCGAGGAAGTCACCCAGGCGCGACGCTTCCTGACCTGGTTGACCGACGGCCATTTCACCTTCCTCGGCTACCGCGAATACGCTCTGGAACGCCCGGACGGCGAGGATGTCCTGCGCGCGATTCCCGGCACGGGCCTGGGTCTGCTGCGATACGACCAGCAGCAGTCGGGCAGCTTCGGGCGACTCAGCGCCACGGCACGGGCCAAGGCCCGCGAGCCGCAGCTTCTGGTCATCACCAAGGCCAACTCGCGTGCGACCGTTCATCGTTCGACCTACCTGGACTACATCGGCATCAAGGTGTTCGACGCGACCGGCAACGTGACCGGTGAGAGGCGCTTCCTCGGGTTGTTCACGTCGATCGCCTACACCGAGTCGGTGCTGCGGGTTCCGATCATCGACACCAAGGTCCACAAGGTTCTGGCGAAGAGCGGGTTCACCGGCAGCAGCCACTCCGGCAAAGACCTGCTCGAGGTGCTCGAGACCTATCCGCGTGACGACCTCTTCCAGACCAGTGAGGACGAGCTGTTTGACCTCGCGACCTCAGTGCTGCACCTGCAGGAGCGACGCAAGAGCCAGCTGTTCATTCGCAAGGACGTCTACGGGCGGTTCGTGTCGTGCCTGATCTACATCCCCCGCGACCGATACACCACTGCCGTCCGGCTCAAGATGGAGGCGATCCTGCGCAGCGCCTTCCGTGGCGTCAGCGCGGACTACACGGCGCGGGTCTCCGACTCGGTCCTGGCCCGCCTGCACTTCGTGGTGCGGGTGGAGGTCGGCCAGACGATCCCGGATGTCGATGAGCGAGATCTGCAGCAGCGGCTGATCGACGCCACCCGGACGTGGGACGAGGACCTGGGCGAGGCCACGCTGAGCGAACACGGCGAGGAAGAGGCGGCCCGCCTGGTCGGGCTCTACGCCAAGGCCTTCCCCGAGGCCTACAAGGAGGACTTCAGCGCGCGGGTCGCTATGGCCGACCTTCGCCATATCGAGGCCCTCGAGGATGACACGTCCATCCGGTTGAACCTGTATCACGAGCCTGGCACCTCCTCGGCGGAACGCCGCTTCAAGCTGTATCGGCGCGGGCCGCTCTCGCTGACCTCGGTCCTGCCCCTGTTCAGCCATTTCGGTCTGGAGGTCGCCGACGAGCGCCCGTACCAGATCCACCGTTCCGACGGGGTCGGCGTGCATGTCTACGACTTCGGGCTCAGGGGCACCGGCCCGCAGACCTGGGCGGGCACCGGTCGCGGGGGGCTTCGGGAGCTGTTCCAGGACGCCTTCGCCGCAGTCTGGGACGGTCGCGCCGAGAGCGACGGTTTCAACGCGCTGGTCCTCGGCGGCGAGCTGACCTGGCGACAGGTCGTGATCCTTCGGGCCGTGGCCAAGTACCTGCGTCAGACGGGGTCGACGTTCAGCCAGGACTACGTCGAAGCGGCGCTGGTCTCGAACGTCGCCATTGCGGCACAGCTGGTCACCCTGTTCGAGACGCGGTTCGACCCACGGTTCTCGGCAGGCGCCTCTGCCGCCACCGCGGACGGGGGCTCCGATGAGCGTGGGCGCAACGATGCCGCGGCCGCGATCGTCAAGGCCATCTCCGGCGCCCTCGAGACGGTCCCCAGCCTCGACCACGACCGGATCATCCGCGCCTTCCTCGGCGTCATCATGGCCACCCTGCGCACCAACTACTTCCAGCCCGTGGTGAGCGGCGAGGGTGAGCCCACCTCCGGTGCGGCGACCGGATCAGCCGCCGAGGCGGCATACAAGTCGTATGTCTCCTTCAAGCTGGACCCGCAGAAGGTCCCCGACCTGCCCGCGCCCCGGCCGATGTACGAGATCTGGGTCTACAGCCCGCGTGTCGAGGGCGTGCACCTGCGCTTCGGCAAGGTGGCCCGTGGCGGTCTGCGCTGGAGTGACCGACGCGAGGACTTCCGCACCGAGGTCCTCGGCCTGGTCAAGGCGCAGATGGTCAAGAACGCCGTCATCGTGCCGACCGGCTCCAAAGGCGGGTTCTTCCCCAAGGCGCTGGTGGATCCGGCGCTCGACCGAGAGGCCTGGGTCGCTGAGGGCATCGCCTGCTACAAGCTGTTCATCTCGGGGCTGCTGGACGTGACCGACAACCTCATCGGCACCGAGGTGATCGCGCCCCCTTCGGTGGTGCGCTACGACGGCGACGATCCGTACCTCGTCGTCGCCGCGGACAAGGGCACCGCGACCTTCTCCGACATCGCCAACTCGGTCGCCAGGTCCTACGGCTACTGGCTCGATGATGCCTTCGCCTCCGGCGGCTCGGACGGCTACGACCACAAGGTCATGGCCATCACGGCGCGCGGGGCATGGGAGTCGGTCAGACGACACTTCCGCGAGAAGGGCATGGACACCCAGACCACCGACTTCACGGTCGTGGGCGTCGGTGACATGAGTGGTGACGTGTTCGGCAACGGCATGCTGTTATCCGAACACATCCGTCTGGTCGCAGCGTTCGACCACCGCCATATCTTCCTGGACCCCAATCCCGTTGCGGCCACATCGTTCCCGCAGCGCAAGCGACTCTTCGAGCTGTCGCGGTCCTCGTGGGCCGACTATGACCGCGAAGCCATCAGCGAGGGCGGTGGCGTGTTCCCGCGGTCGGCCAAGTCCGTGCCGATCAGCCGACAGGTCGTCCTGGCGCTGGGCCTGCCCAAGGGCACGACGGCGATGACCCCTGCACGGCTGATGAGGGCCATCCTGTTGGCGCCGGTCGACCTCCTCTGGAACGGTGGCATCGGCACGTACGTCAAGGCGTCCTCCGAAGCCAGCTCCGAGGTCGGCGACCGAGCCAACGATGCCATCAGGGTCAATGGAAAAGCGTTGCGGGCCAAGGTCATCGGCGAAGGAGGCAACCTCGGCTTCACCCAGCTGGGACGCGTCGAAGCCGCTCTGGCTGGCGTGCACGTCAACACTGACGCCATCGACAACTCCGCGGGCGTGGACACCTCAGACCACGAGGTCAACATCAAGATCCTGCTGACCGCCATGACGCGTGAGGGCGACATGACGCTGAAGCAGCGCAACGAGCTGTTGGTGTCGATGACCGACGACATTGCCCGCCAGGTGCTGCGTGACAACTACGAGCAGAATGCTCTGCTCGGCAACGCCCGCGCGCAGGAGCACACGATGCTGGCGGTGCATCAGCGCTTCATCCGCTGGCTCGAGGAGCACGGTGACCTCGACCGGGCACTGGAGTTCCTGCCGACCGACAACGAGCTGGAGGCCCGCCACGAAGCCGGCCATGGGCTGAAGAGCCCAGAGTTCTCGGTGCTCATCGCCTATGCCAAGCTCGCGCTCAAGAAGGACCTGTTGTCCACGGCGCTGCCCGACGAGCCCTGGTTCCAGGCGACGCTCACCAAGTACTTCCCCAACCCGATCCGGGAGAAGTACCAGGACAAGCTGGCCAGCCACCCCCTTCGCCGCGAGATCATCACCAACGCGGTGGTGAACTCGATGGTCAACCGAGGCGGAATCACGTTCGCCTTCCGGGCTTCAGAGGAGACGGGGGCCACTCCTGACCAGGTCACGCGCGCCTTCGTCGTCTGCCGCGAGGTGTTCAACCTGATCGGTTTCGTCGGGAGTATCGAAGAGCTCGACAACGTCGTATCCACCGAGACGCAGACGGCGCTGTACCTCGAGTTCCGCCGGCTGCTCGACCGCTCCGTGCGCTGGTTCCTGCAGAACCGCCCGTCCACCCTCGACGTTGCCGCCGAGGTCGAGCGCTTCAGCGCGATCATTGCCGACCTGGGTTCGCAGATGCCCACGCTGTTGCAGGGTGCCGAGCGCACGCGTCTGGAACACCGGGCCAAGGAGCTCGAGAAGCTCGGGGCACCAACGCAGATGGCTCTGCGGGCGGCCAGCCTGCTGGACCAGTTCTCGCTGCTGGACGTCGTGGAGATCAGCGTCGACACCGAGCGTGACTACGCCGAGGTCGCGCCTGTCTACTTTGCCGCCTCTGAGCAGTTCGGCATCGACTCGATGCTCACGAGGGTGACCAAGCTGCCCCGTGACGACCGTTGGGATGCGCTGGCGCGAGCCGCCCTGCGTGACGACCTCTATGGCGTGCTGGAGTCGCTGACCAAGTCGGTCCTGGACGGCAGTGTCACGGGCACGCCCCCCAAGGACCGAATTGCGGCCTGGTCCGAGGCAAACGCCGAGTCCCTGATCAGGACGCGGGCGGCTTTGTCCGGGATCGAACGCCTGGAGAACCCCGGTATCGCGGCCCTCTCCGTGGCGCTGCGCACCTTGCGTGGCGTGATCCGCAGCGGAGCCGCCACCGTCTGACCCGCTCCTAGCGACCGAACACCGCGGCGGCACCGTCCGGAGCCCCGACGGGGCCCGAATCGGTGCTGCCGCGGTGTCCGGACGGGATGGGGGAGGGTGGGGCGAGAGTCGGCACTAGGCTCGGCGCTGTGCCGACCCTCAGCGATGTGCTGCGCGACCAGACCGACCTGGACGCGTCCGACGTCGAGTGGCTGCACCTGCTCGTGGGGGACTGGCAGCTGCTCTCAGACCTGTCCTTCGCCGACCTGATTCTGTGGGTGCCGGCGAGCGCCGGGGGGTGGTACGCCGCGTCCCACGTCCGGCCCACGACCGGTCCCATGGTCTTCTTCGACGACGTGGTCGGACGGCACCTGGACCGGGGTCGACGGCCGTCGCTGGACCAGGCCTTTGCCGACCTGCGGATCGTCAGGGGACGCGATCCGGAGTGGCGTGACGATATGCCGATCCGCGAGGAAGCCATCCCCGTCGTGAGCCGGGGTCGCGCGCTCGCGGTGCTCACCCGGCATACGAACCTGGCCACGATGCGCACCCCAAGCCGCCTCGAGCTGACCTATCAGGCAACTGCCGACTCGCTCGCGCGGATGATCGCGGCCGGGGAGTTCCCCAGTGCGGGCGCACCCACGGGCCAACGTCGGGGCGCGCCCCGGGTGGGGGACGGCGTGATCTGTCTGGACGCGGACGGGACGGTGACCTACGCGAGCCCGAACGCCGCCTCGGCCATCCATCGGCTGGGTCATCTGGGTGACGTCACCGGGACCTCGCTGGCGCGGATCACCGCCGAGGTCCTGCGCGACGAAGCACCGGTGGACGAGAGCCTGGCTCTGGTCGTGACGGGGCGCGCGCCGTGGCGTACCGAGGTTGAGTCCCGCGGTGCCAGCGTGTCCCTGCGGGCCATCCCGCTGACCGAGGGTGGCCTGCGCACGGGCGCGCTTCTGCTGCTGCGTGACGTGAGCGAGCTCCGCCGTCGCGAGCGCGAGCTGCTCACCAAGGACGCGACCATCCGCGAAATCCATCACCGGGTCAAGAACAACCTGCAGACGGTGGCAGCACTGTTGCGGATGCAGTCACGCCGGCTTCCCGACAGCGAGGCGCGAGCCGCGCTGGATCAGGCGGTCCGCAGGGTGTCGACTATTGCGCTGGTCCACGAGACCCTGGGGCAGGGCTTCGACGAAACGGTCGACTTCGACCAGATCGCGGCCCGCGGGCTGGCCGCTGTGGTTGAGGTCGCCACCAGAGACGTACCGGTTCGAGCCGAGCGCAGCGGGTCGTTCGGTCGGTTGAAGGCCGAGGACGCCACGGCTCTCGCCATGGTGGTCACTGAGCTGGTGCACAACGCGATCGAGCACGGGCTGGCCCGCACCGGGGGAGTCGTCAGCGTGCGGGCGGAGCGCAGCGGGGATGAGGATGACGAGCTGTTGACCGTGACGGTGACCGATGACGGGACCGGCCTGCCGGAGGGGTTCGACCCGGCCAGCTCCGGTCTCGGGACCCAGATCGTGACATCGCTGGTTCAGGACCTGCGCGGGCGGATAACCTGGGAGAACGTTGAGCCGCACGGAACCACGGTGCGGTTCGTGGCCAGACTCCGACCGACCAAAGACACCAAAGACACCAAGGACGGGGTATGACGCAGACGGGGGTGTTGCTCAGCCGAGGTGTTGCTCAGCCCTGCGGGTGTTCAGTCTGGGTGAATCTCAGCCGGCGCGTCGGGCGCGGGCGTTGCGTCGTTTGAGGGCGCGTCGTTCATCCTCTGAGAGAGCGCCCCACACGCCGGCATCCTGACCGGACTCGATGGCCCATTTCAGGCAGGTCTCAACGACCTCACAGCGACGGCATACGGCCTTCGCTTCCTCGATCTGGAGAAGTGCCGGGCCGGTGTTCCCGATCGGGAAGAACAACTCGGGGTCTTCGTCCAGACAGGCAGCGCGGTTGCGCCAACTCATCGGCCAGCTCCTTGAATCATGGCCTGCGATCGGTTCGTGTGAACCGGTTCAGGCGGCTATCGGTCGGTGTCAACCGGCCGTCGGTCAGTCTGAGATAAACGTGGTGTCCGGGCTGACGTCGACGAGCGAGAAACTGCTCACGAGCGGCTATCAGCTCCCAGGAAGGTGACAAGAAAGACA
>JAYSQH010000049.1:0-11060 GCA_043721655.1 Phycicoccus sp.
AGACCGTCTGCAGCCGGCATCCGCAGGCGTTGCGAGGCAAAGGCGAGAACGAGCAGCGTGGCGACATACGGCGTGATGCCGGTGAACTCATCTGGCACGGTCTCGGAGATGAAGTACCAGGCGGCCACCAAGACCCCAGCCGAGATGGCGATGACGCCCTTGATCACACGATGCTTGCGCAGCAGCTGCCACAGTCCGATTCCGATGACCAGGACCGCTAGCAGCAGCAGCATCGCGTGGACCGTGCTGCCACCGCCGCGCAGCTGCACAGCATCGGTGTAGCCGAACAACGCCGCTCCGCCAAGCAGGCCACCGGGACGCCAGTTGCCGAAGATCATCGCAGCCAGGCCGATATAGCCACGCCCACCAGTCTGCCCGTCGCGGTAGATGTTGGCGGCGACAAGGGCGAGGTAGCCACCGCCGAGACCGGCCAGAGCCCCGGAGACCAGCACCGCAATGAACTTGTACTTGAGAACGTTGACGCCCAACGACTCTGCAGCGACCGGACTCTCACCGCACGAGCGCAGCCGGAGCCCGAAGGCCGTGCGCCACAGCACCCACCAGGTCAGGGCAACGATGCCCAGCGCGATCAGCGTCACGACCGAAAGGTTCGTCACCAAGGCACGCAAGATGGCAGCCAGGTCTGACACGAAGAAGATCTCCTTCTTCTCCAGCGTGCCCAATCCCGGTGACACGCCCGGAATACTGAGGGAAGGCAGGCTCTCCAGGGGCGGTGACTGCGTCGGCCCACCGCTGGGGGTGCCGGTGAAGGTCCGGGCTGCGAGGTACTTCGCCGCGCCGGCACCGATGATGTTGATGGCCACGCCGGACACGATGTGGTCGACGCCGAAGACGACGGTGGCCAGGGCGTGGATCGCGCCGCCGACCATGCCGCAGAACATGGCGCCGAGCAGGCCAGCCCATGGGCCGTAGTGGTAGCCGAAGAACCCGGCGCCCCAGGTGCCGAGGATCATCATGCCTTCGAGCCCGATGTTGACGACACCGGCCCGTTCGCTCCACAGGCCGCCCAGACCTGCCATGCCGATCGGCACCGCAGTTCCTATCGCCGCCGCGAGAGCTCCCGAGGAGGCGAGGTCGCCGGCACCGGTCACCACGCGCAGGACGGCGATCAGGAACACCGCGACCACGGCGATCAGGGCGACCCGAGCGGGGCTCAGGCTCGGCTTGCGCACCGCGCCCGTGATGATCTCGGTCCCGGCCTTCAGTCCCGCGGTGCTCATACCGTGACTCCTTCGGGGGTCGGGGGGGCAGGTTTGTCGGCAAGCTGTCGTGCCACGCGGCGTTGTTCCATCCGCAAGCCCGCGCGACGCACGACCTCGTAGGCAATGACCACGGCAAGGACGATGACGCCCTGGATGACGAAGACGAGCTCCGAGCTCACGCCCACTGTGATCTGCAGACCGTTGCTCTGCTGCTCGAGGTAGGACCAGAGCAGCGCGCCGAAGGCGATGCCCACGGGGTGGTTGCGACCCAGCAGCGCAATGGCGATACCGGCGAAGCCCAGGCCCGGCTGGAACGTCGTGCCGTAGCTGAAGTCCTGGCCGAACAGAAGCGGCATGCCAACCAAACCGGCTGCGGCTCCGGAGATCAGCATCGCGGTCAGGACCATCCGCTTGACATTGACTCCACTGGCCACGGCCGCCGACTCGGACCGGCCGGTGGCACGAAGGTCGAACCCGAAACGGGTCTTGTTCAAGATCACCCAGTACGCGACACCGACCAGTGCTGCCAGCAGGATGAAGCCGAATACCTTGTTGGGAGTGCCCGGGATCAGGGCGAATCCGGGCACCTGCGACGACGTGGGGATGGTCTTGGTGTTGGTGACGTTGCTCCCGGCGGTCGAGTCCGCGACCCTGAACAGCAGGAAGGATACGAGACCGGTGGCAATGGCGTTGAGCATGATCGTTGAGATCACCTCGGAGACGCCACGAGTGACCTTGAGCCAACCGGCGATGCCGGCCCAGGCAGCGCCGACTAACACCGCGATGAGCAGCGACACAAGGATGTTGAGCCAGCCAGGCAGCCAGCCCTGACCGGCGAATACCGCTGCGGCGAAGGCGGCAACGCGATACTGCCCGTCGACGCCGATGTTGAACAGGTTCATCCGGAAGCCGATCGCAACGGCGATCGCGGACAGGTAGTAGACGGATGCGCCGTTGATGATGGCGACGACCAGCCGGGGCTTTGGAGCCGTCAGCAGCTGGGTCCACACGGCGCCGACCGGGTCACCCGCCAGGAGCAGCACGGTGGACGTGACCAGGAAAGCCACCAGGATGGCGAGGACGGGGGCGAGCAGTCCGAGACCGACCTTGCGCAGATCCAGGGTTGCCTTCATTGCCCCTCCTCCACGTCCTGGGTCTCGCTGTCTGACTGGGTATGACGGGTGCCTGGGTCATCCGCGACAGTGCCCGGTTCACGTTCAGTGGCACCGGTCATCGCCGCGCCAAGGTCCTGCGCGGTCACGACATCGGGGTCGAACTCGCCGGACAGCTGACCGCGGAGAATCACCCGGATGGTGTCGGAAAGACCGATCAGCTCATCGAGATCGGCCGAGATCAGCAGCACCGCAAGGCCCTCTCGCCGGGCCCTCCGAATGTGGTCCCAGATGGCGGCCTGAGCGCCCACGTCCACACCACGAGTTGGGTGGGCTGCAACCAGAACCTTTGGCGTGTAGCTCATCTCACGACCGATGATCAGCTTCTGCTGGTTGCCGCCGGACAGCGAGTTGGCAGTGACGTAGATCGACGGCGTGCGGACGTCATAGTCGGCGAGGATCTGCTCGGCCTCGGCCTTGGCACCGGCTCCGTCGACCCAGACCCCTTTGACGTTCGGCCGCTGCGTCTGATGGCCCAGCATGGTGTTCTCCCATAGCGGAGCATCCAGCAAAAGGGCATGCCGCTGACGGTCCTCGGGGATGTATCCGACGCCGGCCTCACGGATCTCTCGCGTGTGCCAGTCGCTGATGTCCTGGTCTTCCAGCACAATTCGTCCCGTGGAGGGTTCGCGCATACCCATGATGGCCTCGACCAGCTCTGCTTGGCCGTTGCCCTCGACCCCCGCGATACCCAGCACCTCACCGGCGTGGATGGTCAGTGTGATGTCGTGCAGAACGTCGCGGACGCCGGCCCCGGCAAGGGTCAAGCCGGTGATGGCGAGGACCGGGCGGTCGGTGACCGTCGACACGTGCGTGCTGGGGGAGGGCAGCTCGGAGCCGACCATCAGCTCGGCCAGCTGGCGGGAGGTGACCGACTTGGGGTCGACGGTGGCGACCGTGGTGCCACGCCGGATGACCGTGATGGAGTCGGCGACCGACAGCACCTCGTCGAGCTTGTGGGAGATGAAGATGACGGTCAGTCCCTCACTCTTGAGCTCGCGCAGGTTGTCGAAGAGCTCGTCGACCTCCTGGGGGACCAGGACCGCCGTCGGCTCGTCGAGAATCAGGATCTTGGCGCCGCGATAGAGAACCTTGAGGATCTCGACACGCTGGCGGATTCCGACACCGAGGTCAGCCACCAGGGCATCGGCATGGACGTTGAGACCGTAGTCAGCAGAGATCCGCTCGATCTCGGCCCGCGCCCGATCGGCGATCCCGTGACGCTTCTCTGCGCCAAGCACGACGTTCTCGAGGACAGTCAGGTTGTCGGCAAGCATGAAGTGCTGGAAGACCATGCCGATCCCCGCGTCGATCGCATCCGACGGGCTGTGCAGTGCGAGCACCGAACCGTCGACGCTGACCGTGCCCTCATCGGCTCGGAGTACGCCGTACAGGATCTTCATCAAGGTGGACTTGCCCGCGCCGTTCTCGCCCACGATGGCATGCACAGTGCCCCTCTGCACGGAGAAGGTCACGTCCTTGTTGGCCACCACCCCGGGGAAGCGCTTCGTGATGCCCCGCAGCTCGACGGCCGGCGCCACCCTCGATCCCGCGTCCGCGGCACTCCGTACAGAGTCGGTGATGGCGCACACTCCTCATACGAGGCCCGCGACGTTGCGGGCACTAGTTCGATGAACCAGGGGCAGGAGATGCCGGGGGCCCGAGAGGCACGTTACCGTGCCAACCCGGGCCCGTCGTCATGCAGGAAACCCTCAGTTACACATTACTTACTACGTGACTTACGGCTTGGTCGGAACCACGATCTTGCCGTCGATGATCTGCTGCTTGTAGGCGTCGAGCTTGGCCTTGATGACGTCCATCTGGCCGCCGGTGACGCTGTAGCCGACGCCGCCCGCCTTGAGGTCATAGACCTTGGTGCCGGCCGTGAACTTGTTCTCGGTCAGAGCCTTGATGAAGTCGAACGTTGCCACGTCGACCTTCTTGAGCATCGAGGTGATGATGACCTTCTTGACGTCGGCCGGCGCGGTCAGCGCTTGGTCGGAGTCAACGCCGATCGCCATCTTGCCCGCGGCCGCAGCAGCGGTGAACACGCCACCACCAGAGCCACCTGCCGCGGCGTAGACCACGTCTGCACCCGACTGGTACATGCCCGCGGCCGCGATCTTGCCCTTGGCCGGGTCACCGAAGCCCGAGAAGTCCGGGGGCTGGGTCAGGTACTTGACCTGGACCTTGATGGCGGGGTTGACCGCCTTGGCGCCCGCGGCGTAGCCGGCCTCGAACTTCTTGATGAGGTCGACGTTGACGCCGCCGATGAAGCCGACGTTGCCGGTCTTGGACTTCAGTGCGGCAGCCGCGCCGACGAGGAACGAGCCCTCGTTCTCCGCAAAAGTGAGGTTCGTGATGTTGGGTCCGGCCGCATCCGTGGAGTCGATGAGAGCGAACTTGACCGCAGGGTTTGCCGCGGCAACCTTCTTGACCGCGGGGGCGTAGGCGAAGCCGACGGCGATCACATTGGTGTAGCCGGCGTCGATGAGCTGAAGCAGGCGCTCCTCGCGCGCGGACTCGGGCTCACCGTTGACCGCGGTGGCCTCCTTGGTGTCAACCTTGAGCTCGGACTTGGCCTTGTCGAGGCCGGCGGCGGCGGCGTCGTTGAACGACTGGTCCCCGCGCCCACCCACGTCATAGGCCATGCCGACCTTCAAAACCTTGGCAGCGCTGGTCGTGCCACTGGCACCCGGCGTTGTCGTGTCGTTCGTAGCACTGCCGCAGGCAGCCAGTGCCAGCGCGGCGACCGACATTGCGGCCGTAACCTTCATCACCCGACGCAAGGGAATCTCCTTATGTGAAATGCACCAATTAACCCAAACGATGTGGACTCTACTGCCCCCAAAGACGCCTGTCTGCCGAGTCACCATGCAGTGACCGCATCGTTATTTGGCGACAGGTGTCAATTCGCTCGGTACGTCAGCCGGCGCCACTGGCGAGGGCTGCGGCGGCCAGCAGCTGGGCGCCCGCCACCACGGCCCGCTCGTCCACCACCAGGTCGCCCTGGTGCAGGTCGTAGGTGTGGCCGCCGGGTCTGCGGGTCCCCAGCCGAGCCAACGCACCGGGCACCTCAGTCACATACCAGGCGAAGTCCTCGCCGCCCAGCGACTGCCCCGTCGACCGTACGTTGTCGGCGCCCAGGGTCGCGACGGTCGCACGACGCAGGATCTCGACGCAGGCAGGATCGTTGACCACGGGCGGCACGCCACGAACGTGGTCGACCGTCGCTGACATGCCATAGGGGCTCACCACCGCCTGCACGATCTCCTCCAGCAAGGGGCCGATGTCGACCCACAGCTGAGCGTCCAGCATCCGCAAGGTTCCGTCGACCACTCCCGTCGACGGGATGACGTTCTGCGCACTGCCGGCGTGGACGCTCCCCCACACCAGCGCGACGCCGGCCCGGGGGTCGACCCGGCGTGCGAGCACGGCGGGGACGTCGGTGACCACCTTGGCCAGTGCGTAGGTCAGGTCCTGGGTCAGGTGAGGGCGGGCAGTGTGGCCGCCGGGCCCACTGAGGGTGACGGTGACGCCGTCGACGGCCGCGGTGATCGGGCCGTCGCGCAGCCCCACCTGACCCACGTCCAGCGTCGGGTCGCAATGGACGGTGAAGATGCGGTCGACCCCCTTGATCCCCCTCTGCGTAATGACCTCCTGCGCCCCACCGGGGATGACCTCCTCAGCCGGCTGGAAGATAAGACGCACGCCGATCCCTTGTGCCACAAGGGAGTCCACCCGCTGCTGCAGTGCCAGTCCTGCACCCAGGACCGCGGCTACATGGACGTCGTGACCGCACGCGTGGCAGACGCCGTCGTTCTGCGAGGCGAACGGAAGGCCGGTTCGTTCGGTGATCGGCAGCGCATCGAGGTCAGCTCTCAGAGCCACGCGGTATGCCGGGTCGACCGGCCCGATGTCCGCGACCAGACCGCTGCCGGCGAGCATCCGCACGCGAACACCCGCATCTCTCAGCCGGGCCGCGACGACGCCTGTCGTGCGGACCTCATCCCCCGCCAGCTCGGGATGCGCGTGCAGGTCCCGGCGGAAGGCGAGCAGCTCGTCCTCGAGGGCTGCCACCGATTGGTGCAGGACGGCCAGATCCGCTGCGGTCGTGGGAGACTCACGCTCAGGGTTCACGAGCGGTAACGGTACCCGCCGGCATCCGACGGGGACTAGAAGGACTAGAAGGTGTCGTTCGGGACGTAGGTGCCCCAGACGTCTCGCAACGCGTGGGCGACCTCGCCACCGGTCGCTCGAGCGGACAGTGCTTCCTTCATCGGCAGGAGGACGTTGTCGGTGCCCTTCGCGGCTGCCCGCAGGGAGTCCAGCGCGCGGGATACGGCATCGTTGTCCCGCTCCTTGCGAAGGACTGCGAGCTGCTCGCACTGGTCGGCCTCGATGCGGGGGTCGACGCGCAGGGTCTCAAAGGGCTCTTCCTCGTCGAGGGTGAACTTGTTCAGGCCCACCACGGTGCGCTCGCCACCGTCGATCTCGAGCTGGATGCGGTATGCCGACTGCTCGATCTCGGCCTTCTGGAATCCCTGCTCGATCGCAGCCACGGCGCCGCCACGGTCCTCGACGGCCTGCATCAGCGCGACCACGGCATCTTCCAGGTCGTCGGTCATGGACTCCATGACGTAGGACCCGGCGAAGGGGTCGACGGTCTTGCACACATCGGTCTCGTAGGCGATGACCTGTTGGGTGCGCAACGCCAGTCGGGCCGCCTTCTGGCTCGGCAGCGCGAGGGCCTCGTCGAAGGAGTTGGTGTGCAGCGACTGGGTACCGCCCAGAACCGCGCCCAGGCCCTGCAGGGCGACGCGCACCATGTTGACCTCGGGCTGTTGTGCGGTCAGCTGCACCCCGGCGGTCTGGGTGTGGAACCGCAGCATCTGCGACTTGGGGTTCTTGGCACCGAACTCGTCCCTCATGATGTGCGCCCAGACTCGACGGGCCGCGCGGAACTTGGCGACCTCCTCCAGCAGGGTCGTCCGAGCCACGAAGAAGAAGGAGAGCCGCGGGGCGAAGTCGTCGACGTCCAGGCCTGCCGCCAACGCGGTGCGCACGTACTCTTTGGCGTTCGCCAGGGTGAACGCGATCTCCTGCGCGGGTGTGGCACCGGCCTCGGCCATGTGGTAGCCGGAGATGGAGATCGTGTTCCAGCGCGGCATCTCCTTGTGGCAGTAGGAGAAGATGTCGCCGACCACGCGCAGCGACTCCTTGGGCGGATAGATGTAGGTGCCGCGGGCGATGTACTCCTTGAGCACATCGTTCTGGATCGTGCCGGTCAGCTGAGCGCCCGTGACGCCCTGCTCGGCCGCAGTCAGCTGGTACATCAGCAACAGCGGGGCAGCGGGCGCGTTGATCGTCATCGACGTGCTGACCTTGTCCAGCGGCAGCCCGCTGAAGAGGGTGCGCATGTCATCGAGGGAGTCGATCGCCACCCCGACCTTGCCGACCTCGCCGCTGGCGATCGTCTCGTCGGAGTCATAACCCATCTGGGTGGGCAGGTCGAAGGCCACAGAGAGGCCACCGGTACCGGCCTTGACCAGCTGGTGGTAGCGCTTGTTCGACTCCTTGGCGTTGCCGAACCCGGCGTACTGGCGCATCGTCCAGGGCCTGCCGGTGTACATCGTGGGATAGACGCCGCGGGTGAAGGGGAACTTCCCCGGAGCCCCCAGCCGTTCTGGTGCGTCGAAGCCGTCAAGTGCCAGCTGGTCATAGACCTGGGCGATCGAAAGGTCGGACTCACTGCGGGCGACGGGGGTTTCAGCCATGACCCCGATTCTACTGAACTCACGCACGCCCGACGTTGGGGGGCTGAGCTCGCCCGACTAGGTGAACGTCGGCCTCGATCAGGTGAGCTCAGCGCGCCCTGTCGCCTTGAGCAGGTCAACAAGGATCTTGACGTCCTGGGCCCGAGCGCGTGTCGTGACGAGCAGGGCATCGGGGGTGTCGACCACCACGATGTCGTCAAGCCCGAGCACGGCGACGATCCGGCCGGAGCCGGGGACGACCAGGCCCGTCGTGTCTGTGGCCAGGACCAGGTCACGCTCGCCCAGAACCTTCAGCCCGGGGATCGAAGGGTTGTCGGGCAACAGCGACCCGAGGGAAGCGAGGTCGCCGACGTCGTCCCAGGTGAACCCGCCAGGCACGACGGCCACCCGGCCCCGGGCGGCTGCAGGCTCAGCCACCGCGTGGTCGATGGCCACCTTGGTCAGCCCGGGCCACAGCTCCGCAAGACGGCCCGGATCGGCGGCAATGGCCCGCAGGCTGGCAGCCAGATCAGGATGGCCATCGGCCAGCAGATCGAGCAGGACCGACCCCTTGACGACGAACATCCCTGCGTTCCAACGGTATTCGCCGGTGTCCAGGTATGCCTGCGCTCTCATCTCGTCAGGCTTCTCGACGAAGGACCGGACCTGCCGACCGCTTGGGGCGCCTGGGACGGACAGCTGGTCACCGACGTGGATGTAGCCGAACCCCGTTGCCGGACGGGTCGGTTCGATGCCGATGGTCACGACGTAGCCGGTGCGCGCGACCGCGACTGCCTCACGCACGCAGTCTGCGAACACGTCGGGCTCCCCGATGACGTGGTCCGCAGCGAACGAGCCGATCACGGATTCGGGGTCGCGACGTTCGAGCATCGCGGCGGCCAGCCCGATCGCCGCCATCGAGTCCCGCGGCGAGGGCTCGGCCACCAGATTGGCCAGGGCCAGTCGCGGGAGCTGGGCCAGAACGGCCGACTCGTGCAGGACGCCCGTCACGACCATGATGTGGTCGCCGCACAGCGGCTCGAGCCGGTCCCACGTCCCCTGGAGCAGCGTGCGCCCAGCGCCGGTCAGATCGTGCAGGAACTTCGGCGAGGACGACCTCGACAGCGGCCACAGCCGGGTGCCCGCTCCCCCCGCCGGGATCACTGCCCAGAACCCGTCGATCGCCGTCTCCGGCAGGCCTCCATCGTCAGTCATGGGCCAGACGGTAGCCCAGCGGCGACGCGAGCGTGCTCCCAGCAGTGTCTGACCGGTGTCGGGACACGGAGCCGTTACCCTGATCCTCAGATGATTGCCCTGCGGTATGCCGTCAGCGCCCTCGCGCTCAGCCTCTCGCTCAGCGCCGCGGCGGCGTTCGGCATCGCCGGCGCAGCCTCCCCTGCGCACGCTGCCAACGGTGCCCCCACGAGCGTTGTCCCCAGCAGTGTTGCCCCGGCCGTCAGTGACCCTGCCGTCGCAGATCCCGTCGGCGGTGCGCGCCTCGCAGACCCGGGCGTGATCGTCAACCTTGAGCCCGGTATCCCGCCGCCTCCCGCGATGCCAGGCGCCTCGTTCCTGGTCGCTGACCTGGACACCGGCAAGATTCTTGCCGCCAGGGCTCCACACGTACGCCACCTGCCGGCCAGCACCCTCAAGGCGCTGACCGCGCTGACCCTGATTCCCCGCCTCGATGCGAGCGCCACGATCATGGTGAAACCAGAGGACGTCCGGGTCGAAGGGAGTCGCGTCGGCATCCTTGCCGGAACGGCATACCCCGTCCCCACACTCTTCCAGGGACTGCTGCTGGCCTCCGGAAACGATGCGGCGAACACGCTCGCACGGGCCAACCAGAGTGTCGCGGTCACCGTGGGTGAGATGAACGCGACCGCGACGGACCTCGGCGCCTTCGACACCGTGGCCAAGGACCCGAGTGGGCTGGACAAGCCTGGTCAGACCAGCAGTGCTTACGACCTGGCGTTGATCGGTCGCGCCGCCATGAAGCTGCCCGACTTTCGCGGCTACGTCAGCACCAGGACGGCTTCGGTCCCCGGCGGCAGGTCAGACGGCAAGATGGTGCCGGCCTTCAGGATCAACAACCACAACAGGCTGTTGTACAACTACGACGGTGCGATCGGGATCAAGAACGGCTACACCGTCGCCGCCCAGCAGACTTTCATCGCGGCCGCTACGCGCGCGGGCAAGACCTACATCGTGACCGAGATGGGCAGTGCCAACGGCAGCTGGCGGCCCACCGCAGCCTTGCTGGACTGGGCCTTCGCGCACGGCGGTGATGTCGCCCCCGTCGGCGAGCTGGTCGAGCCGGGCAGCACCACCAGGCCGGGGCTGAGCCTGACGTCGGGGGACGGGACGGCCGAAGGATCCTCACGGGCAGCTCCTGGCGCCAACGCGTTGGCCGAGCCCACACGGGTTCGGCTTCCAGCAATGCAGCCATGGGTGGGCGCAGCCGGTCTGCTCAGCGGCGTGGCACTCGTGGGCGCCTTTGCTGCGCGCAGTATCTCCAGCCGCCGTCGCTGAGCGGTCCCTCTGGGCAGGGACGCGACGCATCTCGCCTCGATGAGGCCGGGACCATGTGCTGGGGACCTACAACCTCATTGGCGTGTCTGCCACTCACCCTTTTGCTGGATCACGCCAGGGACTGCGGTGCGCAGACTTGTGTGGTGCACTACGCCTCCACATGCGCGCAGCTGCGGACCGTCGGAGCTGGCGGCGATGAGCCGGAACGCTCCGGTGCACAGACGGTGGCGGCTCGGTCAGACCCCCTGCTTTCCGGGCCGCCACCCCGCCTTGCCGTGACCCTGTCCCACCCCGGGTGAGAGCAGCCGCGTGGCCCCTCCCTCGCCAGCGTTGAAGTCGTCGATGTCGTTCGCCGCCCATGCTGCCGAGATGAGGGT
>JAYSQH010000050.1:0-3957 GCA_043721655.1 Phycicoccus sp.
CACCGTCCGTAGTGTCCCCAGAACTTCACGTGGTTGGGGGACCGGTGATCGGTTGAGCCGGGCCCTGTTGCGGCTGCCAGCGCGTCCGGTGTTGATCTCGATCTCGACCATCGTCTCGCGGCCGTCGCGGACAACCGCGCCCCGAACGATGGCCTGTTGCTCACCGAAACGAACCAGTGGTGCGTCGCTGGCCACGCGATGCGAGCCCAGGGTGGCCAGATAGCCGACTGCCTCGACGAGATTGGTCTTGCCCTGACCGTTGAGCCCGATCATCGTGGTGACCCCCGGCGTCAGGGGCAGCTCGGCCTCTGCGTAGCTGCGGAAGTCGACCACCGACAGATGTCTCAGGTGCACGATCGCGTCACCCGTTGGTCAGTGATCGGTCAGCACACCGGTCTCGCCGGCCTTGGTGACTGCATGACCGCCGAACTGGTTGCGCAGCGCGGCGACCGCCTTCATCTGCGGTGAGTCATCCTGTCGCGATGAGAAGCGAGCGAACAATGCGGCCGTGATGACCGGCATCGGCACCGCGTGCGCGATGGCCTCCTCGACGGTCCAGCGCCCTTCGCCCGAGTCGTTGACGTAGCCCCTGATCTGGGCGAGGTCGTGGTCCTCCTCGAGCGCCTTGACCATGAGGTCGAGCAACCAGGAACGGACGACCGTGCCACGTGTCCAGGCCTTGAAGCTGCCCGCAACATCCTTGACGCTGTCCTTGGCCAGGAGCAGCTCGAAGCCCTCTGCGTAGGCCTGCATCAGGCCGTACTCGATCCCGTTGTGGACCATCTTGACGTAGTGCCCGGAACCAACGTCCCCGGCGTGGACGAACCCCTCGGCGCGGGGACCTTCAGGGCGTAGCGCATCGAAGATCGGCATGACCATCTCAACGTGCTCGGCATCGCCGCCACACATCAGGCCATAGCCGTTGTCCTTGCCCCAGACACCACCGCTGACACCGCAGTCGACGAACCCGATCCCCTTGGCCTTGAGCTCCTGCGCGTGGACGATGTCATCGGTAAACTTGCTGTTGCCTCCATCCACAACCAGGTCGCCTGCCGTGAGGAGGTCAGCCAAGGCGGTGATGGTCTGCGCCGTCGCATCACCTGCCGGCACCATGACAATGACGACGCGAGGGGTCGGCAGCGCGGCGACCAGCTCCTCGAGGCTGGCGACGTCACGGGTGGCGGGGGTGCGGCTGTAGCCGACGACCTCGTGACCTGCGCCGCGAATCCGCTCGCGCATGTTGCCGCCCATCTTGCCCAGGCCGATCAGTCCGACATGCATGGCGTAACTCCCATTGACAGTGAAAGTGATTGCAGTTAAACGTGATTGCAGCGATTCCGCGCGCGTTGAGACGTGGTCTAGCTGGCGAAGCGGACTGGCATCAGGACGTAGCGGTAGGACGTGTCAGCGTCGCCGTCGAGCTCTGCCTGGCCCGAAAGCACCGCCGGCCGGCTGCTCTGGGTGAAGGACAGGCGGCTGTATGTCGTCCCGACAGCTCCCAGCCCCTCGAGCAAGAACTGCGGGTTGAAGGCTATCTCGATCTCGGGCCCGGTCAGGACTGCTTCGACAGACTCGTTGGCCTGGGCGTCATCGCCCGCACCAGCCTCGATGAGCACCTTTCCGTCACTGAAACGCAAGCGGACAGGCGTGTTGCGCTCAGCGACCAGGGCGACGCGTTTGACCGCCTCGACCAGAGCGGCTGTCTCGATGACCGACTCTGTCTCGGCACTGGAGGGAAAGATTGAGGTGACCTTGGGGTACTCGCCATCAAGGAGGCGTGTCGTCGAACGGCGCTGTCCTGCTTCAAAGCCGATCAGTCCGTCTGTGGCGCCCCCCAGGTGGATCTCGACCGAGCCTGAAGCGCCGAGAGCCTTGGCCGTGTCAGACAATGTTCGTGCCGGAACCAGAGCGACATAGCTAGCGTCGCTGGCCTCCGGGTTCCATCGCAGCTCGCGCATCGCAAGCCGGTAGCGATCGGTGGCAAGGAGCGTCATCTTGTCACCCTCGATCTCGAGCCGTACCCCAGTCAGGATGGGCAGGGTGTCCCCTCGGTCGGCCGCGATCGACACCTGAGCCACCGCCTGGGTGAAGACGTCGCCGGCGATGGTTCCGCTGATGGCTGGCGATGCCGGCAGGGTGGGGTAGTCGTCGGCTGGCATCAGCAGCAGGCTGAACCGGCTGGAGCCGCAGACAACCTGGACCTTGTTGCCATCGGTGGACACATCTACCGGTCGGGCGGGCAGGTTGCGGGAGATGTCCGCCAGAAGTCGCCCGAGCACCAGAACGGTGCCGGACTCGGCAACTTCAGCCGCGACGGTGATCTTGGCCGAGACTTCGTAGTCGAAGGCCGACAGGGTCAGAGTGCCATCGTCGCTGGCCTCGATCAGGACGCCGGCCAGCACCGGGACCGGTGGCCGGTTGGGCAGGCCGCGGGCAACCCACGTCACAGCCTCGGCGAGAACATCGCGTTCGACCCGAAACTTCATCGGTGACCCCGCCCTTCGACAACCACGAGTGATGACACGCCGCACACAGCGGTGCGCACTGACCCTAATGCCACGTGGACCTCCGGCCAACACCTGGTCATGACTACTTCAAGCTTTGCCTGTTCCCCACGGGCGTTCCCCTTGGCCCTTGGCAGTGCGCGGGGCTGAATACATCTACCTAGGTCTCGTCGTTGTAGTAGGGCCTGTGGATTGTGTGGACAAACTCCGTCATCGCAGGTGGCGCGGCTCAAGGCCTGTGGAAGAGGCGTGGAAAACAGCCGTGGACAACTCGGCCCGGTTGTGGATGCTCGCCAGTCGTCCACAGGTCATGCCCTGGAAATGGGTGTTTATCCACAGCGGATGGGCCACTATCCACCCGTTGTTCACCCTGATATCCCCATCGAAATAGGGGCATACCATCACGTATTCACAAAGTTGTCCCCAGGATGTGCATAACCAACACGATTGAGTTTGGCTAGACGTGGGTGAGTCAACGCCAAGTACACAGCTGTGGGCAACCACTGTGGACGGGTACACAGCAATCTACGTAGCGGTGGGGGGACGTTCCTCAGCGTGACTGGTTGCGGATCCGGTTGGTCAGCTCGGTGACCTGGTTATAGATCGCGCGACGCTCGGACATCAGCTTGCGGATCTTGCGGTCGGCATGCATGACGGTGGTGTGGTCGCGGCCCCCGAACTGCTGACCGATCTTGGGCAGGGACAGCTCGGTGAGCTCACGGCATAGATACATGGCGATCTGCCTGGCGGTGACCAGCACCCGGGAGCGCGACGCTCCACAGAGGTCCTCGATGGTCAGACCGAAATAGACCGCTGTCTGCGCCATGATCGTCGCGGACGTGATCTGGCTGCCCAGGTCGTACGGGAAGACGTCCTTGAGCACGATCTCGGCCAGATTGAGGTCGACCGGCTGCCGGTTGAGGTTGGCGAACGCGGTCACCCGGATGAGCGCACCCTCGAGCTCTCGGATGTTCGTCGAGATCTTGCTGGCGATGAACTCGAGCACCTCATCAGGGGTGGTCATCTTCTCCTGGATCGCCTTCTTGCGAAGGATGGCGATCCTGGTCTCAAGGTCGGGGGGCTGGACGTCGGTGAGCAGACCCCACTCGAAGCGGCTGCGCATCCGCTCCTCGAAGCCACTCAGCTGCTTGGGGGGCAGATCGGAGGTGATGACGACCTGCTTGTTGGCGTTGTGCAGGGCGTTGAAGGTGTGGAAGAACTCCTCCTGGGTCTGCACCTTGCCTTGCAGGAACTGAATATCGTCGATCAGCAGAACGTCCACATTGCGGTATCTGCTCTGAAATGCGGAGGACTTGTCGTCACGGATGCTGTTGATGAAGTCATTGGTGAACTCCTCGGAGTTCACGTATCGGACTCGCACATTCGGGTACAGGTTGCGCGCGTAGAAGCCGATCGCGTGCAGCAGGTGCGTCTTGCCCAGTCCCGACTGGCC
>JAYSQH010000051.1:0-5243 GCA_043721655.1 Phycicoccus sp.
CGCATCCAGATCGCTGACGAAAACCCCGATGTTGGCCGGCCTCAGTACCGACATGACCCCGATCGTACGGTCGAGCCATGAAGGCTTTCCTCTGCGGAGCGAAAATCGAGTAGGCGTCGTGCCACTGCACCCGCGAGCGTCCGCTCATTCCGCTGGCCGCGCGAGTGACGGTTAGGGAAGTGGTGAGCTGTCGCAAGCTGAAGTGCCGGCCTGCCGACCGAGCATCAAGCAACGGCCACGAGCTTTGGTGCTTTGTCTCCAGCTTTCGCTCCCTTTCACTCTCAGGATACCGGCGAGAGGGGGGCTTGCCGCAATACCCCTGGGTGGAGGCACAGTTCCGGGCCGGTCCGCGAGGGCACGTGATCGAGGAGGTCCGCAGGTGGATGTCGTGGTGGTTGGGGCAGGTCCGACGGGCATGATGCTCGCGGCGGACTTGTCGGTGGCGGGGGTCGACGTGGTCCTCGTGGAGCGGCGCGCGACCTCGGAGCTGGTGGGATCTCGAGCCGGCGGGTTCCACGCGCGAACCCTGGAGATACTCGATCAGCGGGGGATCGTTGATCGATTCCTACGCGAGGGCACCACGCATCCGGTGCCGTATGTCGGAGCGGCTTCCGGAATGGCCTTCCTGGATATCAGCGACTTCCCCACACGTCACCGATACACCCTCGGGCTGTTCCAGAATCGCATCGAGGGGATCCTGGCCGCCTGGATAGAAGAGCTGGGTGTCCCCGTTAAGCGGGGGTGTGAAGTAGCTGGAATGGCTCAGGACGACAAGGGCGTCGAGGTCACGTTGGACGACGGGCGCACCTGGCGGGCCAAGTACCTCGTCGGGGCCGACGGCGGGCGCAGCCTGATTCGCAAGCTCGCGGAGATCGAGTTTCCCGGTTGGGACGCGAGCATGAGTGCCCTCATCGCCGAGGTTGAAGTGACCGAGCCCACGCCTGTCGGCATCACGTACGACGACAGCGGATTGCACGGGTTGAGCCTGATGGAGGACAGGCGCACGATGCGGGTGGTCACCGCCGAACGCAAGCTCGAAAGCTCGAGCGAACCGACGCTGGAGGACCTCAGGGCGAACTTGGTGGCGGTCTACGGGACCGACTTCGGGGTGCACAGCCCGACCTGGATTTCACGGTTCACCGATGCCACTCGGCAAGCTGGTGAGTACCGGAACGATCGGGTGTTCCTCGCGGGCGATGCCGCCCACATCCATTCGCCCGCTGGGGGTCAGGGGATCGGGCTGGGTATTCAGGACGCGGTGAACCTGGCCTGGAAGTTGGCCCAGGTGGTCAAAGGCGAGTCCCCTGACAGCCTTTTGGACAGCTATCACGCCGAGCGGCATCCCGCGACGGCGCGCGCTCTGCAGTACACGATGGCAACCAGCGCGCTGCAGCGCCCGGGCCCAAGAATCTCGGCGCTGCGTGATCAAGTGGAGTGGCTCGCCCGTATGCCCGAGGCGAGGATCAACCTCGCGGGGCTCATCACGGGCCTGGACGTCCACTACGACCTCGGGACCGGGCACCCGCTCCTCGGTAGACGCATGCCCGATCTCGACCTGGTCGTGGGCGGAGCGCAGGTTCCCGTCTACTCGTTCCTGCGCGACGTAAGGCCGGTCCTGATCAACTTCGCAGCAGTCGGGAGCCTTGACGCAGCCTTTTGGGCAGACCGGATCCACTTCTTGGACGCGGAGTACCACGGCGAGTGGGTGCTGCCAGTCCTCGGAGACGTCAGCCCACCGACGGGAGTCCTGGTTCGGCCTGACGGGTACGTCGGCTGGGTGGGTGAAGGGACGACATTTGGACTGTCGGGCGCCCTCGGTCTTTGGTGCGGTACTCAGCCGACGTAGCGGAAGCTGCGCAGGCGTAGTAATGCTCGGGCTACGCCAGACATCGCTCGCCAGTGCCAGCCTCGCCAGCCGGTGCGAGAGAGCAGTTGACCTTCAACGATCCCTTGCCCACTGGCCGAAATGGCCTCCGGACCCGCGACCGCCGACGTCCGCTCACTGCCGCTGGCAGGGTGCGTCCCCCGGCCGCGGAGGTTGAGAATGGGCATTACCCGTTACACCTGGCCGACGCCGGAGTAGATGGGAGAGCGGCACCTACCCTTCGTGGGCGTCGTGGGGGTCGGCGTTCGCGCAGAGTCCGGAAGCAACCGAACGTGACTTGCGGGTTCGCCGTCGGGGCCTGCCACTTCCGCTCCCTCACGGCTCACCGCTCCAGCCTGCGCGCGTGACCAGTCAGGTACCACGCCAGGAAGCCGTAGACGGGGAGAGCAAGTACGGGCGCCCAAGTCCTCCTGACGCTGAGCCCGACCACGACCAGCAGCGCCATCGCAGAAAGAAAGAGCGGCCACTCCATCGGCCTGCTCTTCACCCCCGCCAGGACCTGCCACCATCGCGCTTCAGGTCGGCGCTCCCGAACAACCTCAACGACAAGCAGGATGAAGAACGACGCGTTACGACTGCGAAGGCCGCGTTGCCGAAAATGCTCATCAGGTGAAGATCTTAGATCGTGGCGCCTGGTCGAGAAGCCAGGATGGCGCCGGAACCGGCAGGCAGTGAGTAGGACCGGTTACTACCGACTCAGAATCTCCGCTGCCTGACTATCGCGGCCAGGGGCGTCCCTGGGCTACGCGCGTCTGGCCCCGGTCGCGATGGATTCACCCTGGCTGATGGCTGGACAACCCGTTGAGCACGACGGTGGCTTTACCTGCTTCGACGGCTTGTAACATTCGAAGCTGCAGCAGTGCAGGGTTATCCGCGCACACCTTCGCGGCGTTGACGAGGGCGCGTGTGGCTGCGACCTCGGAGCGTGCGCGTTCCAGAGCGGCCAGGCCCTGCGAGCGCGTGATCGCGACTTCGGCCGCTGCTTTGCGCACTTCAGCGGGAAGCATCAGGTCGCGCACAGCGACCGACTCCAGGGAGATGCCCACCTGCTCGGCGGCGGAAGCTGCGGCCGCCAGGACCTCGACGCCGACCAGGTGACGGTCGGCAGTGAGAGTCTCGAGCGAGCGAGCGGCGACCGCGTCGCGAAGGCCGATCTGCATCGCGCTGTAGAGGAAGGCGTCGGGATCCTCGACGGCCTCGTGCCACGTCCGAGGGTCGTGCGTTCGGCAGGTCGCGGTGAGGCTGACCTTGACGCTGAGGCCTTCTGAGGTCAGTACCTCCTGTGCCGGGACGGTCACCAGCCGTGGGCGCACGATGACGCACACCGCCTTCCGGCGGCGACGGAAACGCCGGTGGCGGCCCGCCTCGAGCGTCTCGTGGAAGCGGCCATCACGGTAGATGAGCACCCGCTCCCACTCCTGCACCGTGATCCGCACTGCTTCGCCTTCCGAGAAGTTTGGTCGGCCGCCAGACGCGCGATCGGGCCGGAGCGGGGAGCGCACGAAGCGCTGCAGACCGCCCTGACCCTGGTGACCGCGAGCCTGGCAGCCTCGGGATTTGACCCCGTGCGCTTTGCAGACGCATGACCTTTACAGGGTCCACTCCGGACAACGCGCAGAACTGCGTGCGGCGATGCCGCCCAGCTGCTGACCGAGAGCTTGGCTAGAACGTACGCCGTCCACCTCCCCATTCGCATCGAGATTCACAGACACAGTCGGCATGACGGCGCTGTGCCGGAGCCAGGAAGCGGACTTGCGGGCGATGTAGAACGCCTGCTCTTGATCACGGGCCGGGCCTCCTCGGCCGGCGATAGCCGGTCGTTACCCGTCTCCGGCGAACGTCCGCTCCTGGCTGCCCAAGCTCCTGCGCGAAGCGCAAGCTTGCCTCCCGATCCCCACCGGCAGGTGGGCGGCGGAGGCAGAGCTGGCCGTAGGTGCGGCACTAGCTGGCGTGATCGTCACGGGAGCCCTCGTGCCCGGTTACCACTCCGAGTGGATACATGGTCATGTTAGTCTGACCACTATGACCATCTACAACGTGGCGGAGGCCAAGGCGCACCTGTCCCGACTGCTCGAGGCAGCCCTGAAAGGCGAGGACGTCATCGTGGCCCGCGCCGGCAAGCCCCTCGTCCGGCTCGTTCCCATGAACGCGCCCGCCGCCCGCGACCTGGGCTTCCTCGATCTACCCACCCCCGACAACCGGTTCGACCCGCTCACCGACGCGGATCTGGCAGCCTGGTCATGACGGTCCTGCTTCTCGACACGCACGCCTACGTGTGGGCGCTCACCGATCCCGACCGATTGTCCGACCGGGCCCGTACCGCGATCGAGACACCCACCAACACGGTGCTGGTGTCCGCCGTGACCGCATGGGAAATTGCGATCAAGCACCGCGCCGGCAAGTGGCCGGAAGCTGACATCCTGCTGGCCCAGCACGACGCTCTCACCAGTCGACTCGGAGCACAGCCCCTCGACATCAACCCAACCGACGCCATCCGCGCTGGGAACCTCGACTGGGACCATGTCGATCCGTTCGACCGAATGCTGGCCGCGCAATCGCTACTCCATCAAGCAGCCCTCGTCACCCGCGATAAGGCGTTCGGGCACCTGCGCGGCCTGACCATCACCTGGTGAGGCACCTGCTGATGCCACACCGGCAGCTAGGACCGCCAACGTCCTCGTCTAGCCGCGAGTCGCGCTCGTGTCGATGTCCCGACACGGCGCACAGTTATGCGATGCGGTCGTCGAAAGGCGTTGAGCGCGAGGTCGCACTAAGGGGTCAACCAGTGAGTGCGAAGCGCCGTCAGCTACCGCCAGCGCTTGATGAAGTCGACTGCTGCGGTATTGACGTCGTCCGGGTTGGACGCGCTCAGGAAGTGCTGACCGCCTTCAACGACACGAAGTTCGGCCTCGGTGGCGTTGCCGAATCGGCTGATCTCGTCTTCGGCGTTCCGTACTGAGTAGACCTGGTCATCGGTGCCGTGCATCCACAGCACGGGACACCTCACGCTGTCGAGACGGCCATGCAAGCCGTCCCGGTCACGCAGGTTGATGGTGCTGATCCGGAGCCGCTGACGCCCTGCGTCTCCGCGGTAATTCTTCTGGTACGTGGCGTGCCAGAAGGAGCGTTCGTCGGGCGACACGGTGTTACCCAGACCGGCCTCGAGCACGGCGTCGACGAACTCTGTCGGCACCACCCAGTCGTCAGCGACGGGTTCGGAGAGGGCATCGATGGAGGGGGTGCAAAATCCGATCCCGTCCCAGCAACCCAGGTCACGGCTCCGCTGACTCTCGTAGTCCATCGAGGTGCCGAGCGGGATGATGCCTTTGACGGCGTTGGGGGCGAGCATGGCCATGCG
>JAYSQH010000052.1:0-9418 GCA_043721655.1 Phycicoccus sp.
AACCCAAAAGCCACCCCACACAACGAGATCAAACTTGGCATCGATTTTTGGCACGCTGTTGAGTTCTCAAGAATCGCACGCACACCCACACACCACCACCACGGAGGCGCATCGGGGCAACCGTTCAAACTTACCTGACCCGCCTCGCCCCGTCAAACAACGCTCTGATCCGAAGATCAGGGCTGGTTGAGCGGGCTTGGTCTTTTGGGCCGTGGACGACTCTAACACCGATTGCGCCCCTCCCTTGACCACGCGCATCAGCGCCCAACCGGCATCCTCGCTTGGGTGCTCAGGATGGTCGAACTCCACGGCGCTGCAACAGGTTTCGCCGGTCGGCTAGACCGGCGGGACACCCCTGCGGCGATCGCTGAAGGAGCGATCACGACGGGCCGCATAGGCCAGCCGGCGCAACAGCTCGGACCGCAGCTCGTCAGCTTCGATGATGGCGTCGAGAACGAGGTCGGATGCCAGACGCTCAAGGTCGACGTCCTGCTCATACTCACGACGCTTGTCCTGCACGAACTGGTCGCGCTCGGCCGGGTCCGCGATCTCGGCGATCTTGTTGGCGTAGACCGCGTTGACTGCCGCTTCGGGGCCCATCACCGCTATCCGGGCTGTCGGCAGCGCCAGGGTGGCGTCAGGGCCGAACCCCGGCCCCGCCATCGCGTAGAGGCCGGCACCGTATGCCTTGCGCACGATGACCGAGATCTGCGGCACCGTGGCTTCGGATACGGCCGTGATCATCTTGGCGCCATGCCGGATGATGCCGGCCCGTTCGACCTCGGAGCCGATCATGAAGCCGGGGACGTCAGCCAGATAGATGAGCGGGATCGAGAAGGCGTCGCACAGCCAGATGAAGCGTGCCGCCTTGTCCGCGCTGTCGACGAAGAGCACCCCACCCTTGACCGCGGAGTTGTTCGCGACGACGCCGACCGTCTGGCCCGCCATCCGGCCGAACCCGGTGACCAGCTCCGCGGCATACAGCGGCTTGAGCTCGAAGAAGGAGTCGTCGTCCACCAGCCCGTCGATGACCTCGTGGATGTCGAAGGGCTGGCTCTCGATCTCGGGGACGGTGGTGCGCGTCAGGGGATGCGCGGGCTCCTCCTGCACGTATGCCGGACCCTCGCTGCGCCAGCTGGAGGGCAGATAGGAGAAGTAGAGCTTGGCCAGGTCGATCGCGTCGCTGTCGTCAGACGCAAGCAGGTCGCCACAGCCGGACACCGTGCAGTGCATCCGTGCGCCGCCCATGTCTTCGAGCGAGACGATCTCGCCGACCACCATCTCGGCCATGCGGGGACTGCCGAGGTACATGGACGCGTTGCCGTCGACCATGATCACGATGTCGGTGAAGGCCGGGATGTAGGCTCCGCCGGCTGCGGAGGGGCCGAACAGGCAGCAGATCTGCGGCACCTTGCCAGAGAGGGCCACCTGGTTGTGAAAGATCCGCCCGGCACCGCGACGGCCGGGGAAGAGATCGACCTGGTCGGTGATGCGCGCGCCGGCCGAGTCGATGAACCAGAAGATCGGGAGCTCTTCGCGCAACGCCATCTCGGTGGCGCGGATGATCTTCTCGACCGTGCGGGCCCCCCATGAACCAGCTTTGACCGTCGGGTCGTTGGCGACCACGATGGCAGGTCGCCCGTCGACGGTCCCCCGACCGGTGACGACGCCGTCGGCGGGCAGACCGCCCGACATCGAGTTGGCGAACCGCCCGTCCTCGACAAAGGAACCTTCGTCGAACAGCAACGCGATGCGCTCGCGCACGTACAGCTTGTTCTGCGACGCCAGCTTGGCCGCGGCCTTCGGCGGCGGGGTCGCCGAGGCGGCATGGGCCACGTTCAGCCGCATCCGGACATCGGCCACCCGAGGGTCGCCGTTCTCGCTGGGGCCGGCGAAAGGCGCCGTGGGCTGGGAGTGAACGTCCGTCATACCGACATCTCCTGGCATCCGTTCATGCGGCATCTGTTGATGTGATGGTGAGCGATCGGGACAGATCAGGCGCTGGGTAGCCCAAGGCCCCGGGCGATGACCATGCGCTGAACCTCACTCGTACCCTCTCCGATTTCAAGGATCTTGGCATCTCGGTAGAAGCGAGCCACGGGGAACTCCTCCATGAAGCCGTTGCCGCCGAAGACCTGTGTGGCGATGCGGGTGGCCGTGACCGCAGCCTCGGTCGAGTAGAGCTTGGCCATGGCGGCGGCCTGCTTGACCTCCTTGACCGAGCGACGCCCGGCGTGCAGCTCGTCCTTCAGCCAGGCGGCCTTGTAGGTCAGGGTGCGGGCCGCCTCGACCGCCACGGCCAGGTCGGCGATCTTGAACGAGACGCCCTGGTTGACTCCGATCGGCCGGCCGAACGCCATGCGGGTCTTGGCGTAGTCGGTGGCGGCCTCGAGGCAGGCCTGGGCCAGTCCGACGGCAAGGGCGCTGATCGCGATGCGGCCGTCGTCAAGGGTCTTGAGGAACTGCCGGTAACCGGCGCCCTGATGCCCGAGCAGGTTCTCGGCAGGGACGCGGCAGCCGTCGAACGACAGGCCGTGGGTGTCGGACACGTGCCAGCCGAGCTTGTGGTAAGGCGGGTCGACGACGAATCCCGTTGTACCAGAAGGGATCAGGATCGCGCTGATCTGGGCCGAGCCATCCGGGTTGTCGCCGGTACGGGCCGTGACCGTCACGACGGAGGTGATCTCGGTGCCACTGTTGGTGATGAAGGCCTTGGAACCGTTGATCACCCATTCATCGCCATCGCGACGGGCCTTGGTGCGGGTGGCGCCCGCGTCGGAGCCAGCCTCGGACTCGGTCAGGCCGAACGCCGCAAGAGCACGACCGGCGACGAGGTCAGGCAGGTATCGCTCTTTCTGCTCCTGGGAGCCGTAGGTGAGGATCGGGTTGATGCCCAGGCCTACGCCGGCCGACAGGGTGATACCGATGGACTGGTCGACCCTGCCCAGCTCCTCGATAGCCACGCAGAGGCTGGTGAAGTCGCCGTCGGCCCCCCCGAACTCCTCGGGCACGACGAGACCGAAGAGCCCCAGGTCGCCCATCTTGGGGATCAGGTCTACCGGGAAGTGTTCCGCCAGGTCCCAGGCGGCGATGTGCGGAGCCACCTCGGCCTGCGCGAACTCACGCACGACGGCGCGGAAGTCTTCGTGTTCCTTACTGAGCTCGAACATTGGCGTGGCCCTTCGTTGGCAAACGGGTGAGGTAGGCGTTACTTGACGTTGACGTAAACGTAAAGCATCCTGAGCAACATGACAAGAGCGTCGCAATGAGTCACGTCAGCACCGTGAGCGACCCAGGGACGATGAGCGACCCAGGAACCGCGAGCGACCCTGGGACCTGGACCATCGCGCAGATCGCCGACGAGTTCGGCGTCACCCATCGGACCGTGCGCCACTACGAGGAGCTCGGGCTGATCTCCCCAGAGCGTCGCGGCACCGTGCGCATCTATCGTCGGCGCGACCGCACGCGGCTCAACCTGATCCTGCGGGGAAAGCGGCTCGGCTTCCTGCTGGAAGAGATCCACACGATCATCAACCTGTATGACGAGCCGCGCGGACAGGCCAGCCAGCTCAGCTACGTGTTGGACCAGATCAACGCCCGTCGGGCGGACCTCGAACGGCGCCGCCGTGACATCGAAGACGCGCTGAGGGAGCTGGACGACTTCGAGCAGCGTTGCCGCGCCGACCTCAGGGCGCTGAACAGGTCCTCCGGTGCGACCAGGTGAGTGATCTGAGCGGCCACCTCCTCCCCGCCGGGCCTCACCGCTGCACGTTTCTCGGAACGCGCTGCCGTGGGGTCAGGCACTAGGCTCCCCTGACATGGCGCCCATCCGCAAAGTGTTGATCGCGAACCGCGGCGAGATCGCCGTCCGTATCGCTCGCGCGTGCAAGGACAGCGGGATTCGCTCGGTTGCCGTCTACGCCGATCCGGACCGTGACGCGCTGCACGTCAAGGTCGCGGACGAGGCGTACGCACTGGGTGGGTCCACCCCTGGCGACTCGTACTTAGTACAAGAGAAGCTGCTGGCCATTGCTGTCAAGGCCGGCGCCGACGCCGTTCACCCCGGCTATGGCTTCCTCGCCGAGAACGCCTCGTTCGCACAGGCTGTCCTCGACGCCGGGCTGATCTGGATCGGGCCACCGCCCGCCGCCATCGAGGCCCTTGGCGACAAGGTCAGAGCGAGGCACATCGCCACCATTGCGAACGCGCACATGGTCCCCGGCACCGCTGACCCGGTCGAGCACAGCGACGAGGTCGTCGCCTTCGCCGAGAAGTACGGTCTCCCGATCGCCATCAAAGCGGTCTACGGCGGCGGCGGGCGGGGGATGAAGGTGGCCCGCACCATGGAGCAGATTCCCGAGCTGTTCGACTCCGCCTCCCGCGAGGCCATCGCCGCCTTTGGCCGCGGTGAGTGCTTCGTCGAGCGCTACCTTGACAAGCCCCGCCACGTCGAGACGCAGTGCCTGGCCGACGACCACGGCAACATCGTGGTCGTCTCCACCCGCGACTGCTCGCTGCAGAGACGACACCAGAAGCTGGTGGAGGAGGCCCCTGCGCCGTTCCTCTCCCGCCAGCAGAACGCGGAGATGGTCCGGGCCTCAAAGGCCATCCTGAAGGAGGCCGGATACCGAGGGGCCGGAACGTGTGAGTTCCTCGTCGGTCAGGACGGCGTCATCTCCTTCCTGGAGGTCAACGCCCGCATCCAGGTGGAGCACCCCGTCACCGAAGAGGTCACCGGCATCGACCTGGTCCGCGAGCAGTTCCGCATCGCAAGCGGTGAGGCGATCGGTTATTCCGACCCTGCGCCCACTCGCCACTCGATCGAGTTCCGGATCAACGGCGAGGACGCCGGCCGCAACTTCCTGCCAGCACCGGGCGTCGTGCTCGAGTTCAGCCCTCCCTCAGGTCCCGGCGTGCGGCTGGACTCAGGCGTCGAGTCGGGCGACGTCATCGGCGGAGCCTTCGACTCGATGCTGGCCAAGCTCATCGTCACCGGCAAGGACCGGCCCCAGGCCCTTGCCCGCGCACGTCGCGCGTTGGCGGAGTTCGTCATCGACGGCATGCCCACCGTGCTGCCGTTCCACCGGGCCGTGGTGGCCGATGAGGCTTTCGCACCCAAGAACCCCGGTCAGCCGTTCTTGGTTCACACCCGCTGGATCGAGACGGAGTTCGTCAACAACATCCCCCCCTATGCAGGAACCGTCGCCCTCGCTGCCGAGGACGCCGGCGAGCGTCTGAGCGTCGTGGTCGAAGTGGCCGGCAAGCGGCTGGAGGTAGTACTGCCAGGTGGACTGTCGCTCGGTGGCGGAGGCGGCGCGGCGAAGAAGAAGGCCCCCAAGCGGTCGCGCGGAGCCAAGGCTGATGCTGCGACGTCTGGAGACTCCCTGACCGCACCCATGCAGGGAACCATCGTCAAGATCGCCGTCGAGGAAGGCGACCTGGTCGAGGTCGGCGATCTCGTGGTGGTCCTCGAGGCGATGAAGATGGAACAACCGATCACCGCCCACAAGGCCGGGACCATCACCCATCTCAAGGCCAGCGTGGGCGAGACCGTGACCAACGGCGCTGTGGTAGCAGAGATCAAGGACTGAGGCGGCGCACCACCGCACCTAGACTGCCCACATGTACCACGCACTCGTCAGCTCCGGCTCCTCGACGGCATCAGGGTTCCCTGTCGCCAACCTGCTGATCCTGATCGCGCTGTTCGTCATCGTCTGGCCCCTCTTCCGGAAGATGCGCACGTCCGTCTCAGCCAACCGGAAGCGTCGATGGGTCGAGGAAGGCCTGATGGACAAGCCCCCGGTGGACCAGCAGCCGGCTGTCTCTCACACCGACGACAGCTCGGACCAGTCGGACTAGTCCCGGGAATGCAGGCGGCGGGCCGCTTCAGCGATCGAGCCGGACATCGAGGGATAGACCGTGATCGTGTTGGCCATCTGATCGACGGTGAGCCGGTTCTGGACCGCGAGTGCGACCGGATAGATCAGCTCTGAGGCGCGCGGAGCCACCACGACCCCGCCGATCACCGTGTTGCTGCCGGTGGCGGCGAAGAGCTTGACGAAGCCGTCCTCAACGTTCTGCATCTTGGCCCGGGGGTTGGTCGACAGCGGCAGCATGACCGCTCGCGCGTCGACGATCCCTTCGTCGATCTCTCTCTGGGTATGACCGACCGTCGCGATCTCGGGGTCAGTGAAGATGGCGGCGCTGACTCCTCGCAGGTTGAGGGGGGCCACCGCGTCACCCAACGCGTGGGACATCGCGATCCGACCTTGCATCGCCGCAACGGACGCGAGTGGCAGCACGCCGGTGCAGTCGCCGGCGGCATACACGCCTCTCACAGACGTGCGCGACACCCGGTCGACGCGGACGTGTCCGGACGCGGTGAGCACCACCCCGGCCTCGACCAGTCCCATCCCAGTCGTCTGCGGGATCGAGCCCACCGCGAGCAGTACATGCGAGCCGGTGACCTCACGACCGTCCTCCAGCGTCACGACCACCCCATCCCCCACGCGCCTGGCGCCAGCTCCCCTGCAGAGATTCATGACCTGCATGCCCCGGTGTCTGAAGACCGTCTCGATCAAAGCCGCAGCATCGACGTCCTCACCGGGGAGCACACGGTCCCGTGATGAGACCAGCACGACCTGGCTGCCGAGGCCGAGGTAGGCATGAGCGAGCTCGGCGCCGGTCACCCCTGACCCGACCACGATGAGCTTCTCCGGGACCTCGGTGAGCGCGTAGATGTGCTGCCAGGTCAGGATCCGTTCCCCGTCGGGCTGGGCTGACTCCATGACGCGGGGGGTTGCACCGGTCGCGATCAGCACGACGTCCGCAGGCAGCTCCTCGGTGGTTCCGTCGGCGAGCTCCACGGACACCCTGGTCGCTGAGACCAGCCGGCCCGTGCCCCGGCATACGCGCGCCCCGACGGTGTTCAGCCGCGCTTCGATGTCCTGGCTCTGGGCAGCAGCCAGCCCCAGGATGCGCTCGTTGACGGCGGCCAGGTCCGCCGTGGCCTGATGTCCAGACCTTGCCCCTTCAGCCACCACACCCTGCTCAGCCACTCGGTCGAAACGGGACAGGGAGTCCGAGGTCGAGATCAGGGTCTTGCTCGGCACGCAGTCGGTGAGGACTGCGGCGCCGCCCAGACCGTCGCGGTCGACGATCGTGACGTCCGCCCCGAGCTGAGCCGCGACCAGCGCCGCCTCGTAACCTCCGGGGCCGCCACCAAGGACGACAACTGACGAATTTCGTTCGCTCACAAGCACTATCCAACCACTCAGCCGAGGTACGCTCCCGCACGACAAACGGCTACCCCGTGTTTGCGAACCGTTCATCCACGCCCTGCAACGTGAACCCTCCCGCGATGGGACGTCTCGGCGCTAGCCTGCTGGGGTGAGATCCCACGCCATCCACGGAGGTTGAAGTGAAGACACGCACGGCTCGACGAACTGGTGTTGCGGCTCTTGCCGCGCTCACCCTGATCGGCATCGCCGCCTGTTCCCCGCCGGCGAAGACCTCGGACACGACCAGCACCGGAGGCGTCAAGGCTGCATCCGCGACGTCGGCCAAGGACCTCGGCGGAATGACCGGGCTGGTCGACGCGGCCAAGAAGGAGGGAACGCTCAATGTCATTGCGCTTCCTCCGGACTGGGCCAACTACGGCGAGGTCATCAAGGGCTTCGAGGCCAAGTACGGTCTCAAGGTCGACAGCGCGCAGCCGGACGCTGGAAGTGCCGACGAGATCACCGCGGCCAAGAACCTCAAGGGACAGTCCAAGGCACCGGACGTGTTCGACCTCGGCGGGGCCGTGGCAAACGCCAACACCGACATGTTCGCGGCATACAAGGTGGCGACGTTCGCAGACGTCCCCGACACGCTCAAGGACGCGAACGGCCTCTGGGTCAACGACTACGGCGGCTACATGAGCATCGGCTACGACGCAGGCAAAGTACCGGCGCCGGCGAAGGTCGCAGACCTCCTGAAGCCGGCCTACAAGGGCAAGGTTGCCCTCAACGGCGACCCCACCAAGACCGGTGCGGGTTTCAACGGCGTCGTCATGGCGGCGCTGAGCCAGGGGGGAACGGCCGACGACATCAGCAAGGGCGTCGCCTTCTTCACCTCGCTGAAGACTGCCGGCAACTTCCTGCCGGTTGACCCCTCCCCTGCCACGATCGCGTCAGGCCAGACACCGGTCGTCTTCGACTGGGACTACCTGAACGTCGCACAGGGCAAGAAGCTCACGGGCAAGATCGACTGGAAGACACTCGTCCCAGCCGGAGCCGTGCTCGGCGGCTACTACGTGCAGGCGATCAACAAGGACGCTCCCCACCCAGCAGCCGCCCGTCTGTGGGAGGAGTACCTCTACTCCGACGAGGGCCAGAACCTGTGGCTCAAGGGCGGCGCCCGACCGGTGCGCGAAGCGGCCATGGTCACAGCTGGAACCATCGACAAGACCGCCCATGACGCGCTGCCAAAGGCCGACGGAACGCCGGTGTTCCTGACCAGTGCGCAGAGCGACAAGGCCAAGGCGTATCTGACCGCCAACTGGGCCAAGGCCATTGGCTGAGAGCTCGAGCATCAAGGCGTCCACCGGCCGCAAGCCGGTGGGCGCCTTGCTCGGCGTCATACCTTTCTTTGCCTACACCGCGATCTTCCTGGTCCTGCCCACCCTGATCGTCGTGGTCGGTTCGTTTCTGGATGGCAACGGCCGTCCGACCCTGGGCAACCTGTCGGCCCTGGCCGAACCGCAGATCGTGGCAGCCTTCGTCCGCTCGGTGGTGCTGTCGGCGGTCACCGCCCTCCTCGGCGCCGTCTTCGGGGCGCTGCTGGCGTATGCCGTGTCAACCGCCCGTGAGGGTGGCCTCCTTCGGCGGCTGGTCACCTCACTGTGCGGCGTTCTTGCCCAGTTCGGCGGCGTGACACTGGCGTTCGCGTTCGTGGCCACCGTCGGTGGCGAGGGATTCGTGACCCTCTGGCTCAAGAACCTCGGCGTCGACCTGTCCGGGAGCACCTGGCTGTACGAGCCCTACAAAGGCCTGGTCCTCGTCTACACCTACTTCCAGATACCGTTGATGCTGATCGTGTTCCTGCCCGCGGTAGAGGGGTTGAGGCCGCAGTGGCGCGAGGCTGCCGAGTCCCTCGGCGGCAGCACCTGGGACTACTGGAGGCATGTCGCCGGGCCGATCCTGGCTCCCTCCTTCATCGGGGCCATGCTGCTGCTGTTCACCAACGCCTTCAGCGCCTACGCGACGGTGGCGGCGCTGATCTCGCAGGGCTCTCCCCTCATCACTCTCCAGATCGGCGGCACGCTCAGCTCAGAGGTGGTCCTCGGTCAGGAGAACATCGGCAAGGCCATGGCCCTGGGCATGGTCGCCATCGTCGCCATCGTCATGACCATCTATGCCGTCCTCGAACGGCGCAC
>JAYSQH010000053.1:0-2833 GCA_043721655.1 Phycicoccus sp.
CGTGAGCGCCCATGTCCGCATCTTCACACCCAACTACGAGATGCCATTCGCTGGGCACCCGACGCTGGGCACGGCATACGTCGTACGTGAGCTTTTCGGCGGTGGAGACTCCGTGCGCCTTCGTATGCCGGCCGGGGACATCCCAGTGACGGCCGCGGGCGACGTGTGGACCTTCCAGGCGAACCCGCCGATCTCCTCACCTGTGGACGTGCCACGTTCGGACCTGACCCGGATGATCGGGCTGAGCGCAGATCGCGTTGCGGCAGCACCGTTGTGGGTCGACACGGGAACCGTCCAGCTGATCTTGCCGCTGAAGACGGCCGAGGACGTCCGGGCCGCGGGCGCCGATCCCAGGCTTTTGGCCGAGTTCGCCACGAGGCCGGGCGGCGAGTCGCTCGTGTACGTCTGGGCACCGACCGGTGACGACACCGTCGAAGCCCGCCTGTTCTTCACCCAGAACAAGGCGGCGATCGAAGACCCGGCGACCGGGTCAGCGTGCGCCAACCTGGGCGGCTGGTTCCTGGCCAACGGACAGAAGGGGATTCGGCGCCGAATCAGCCAGGGGGCCGCAGTCCAGCGCCCGTCCGTCCTTGATCTCGTCGTGGACGACCAGGGTGTGGTCTTCGTCAGCGGCGCTGTGCGTGAGGTCGGACGCGGGACGTTCACCCTCTGATGGCGACATACATCGCGTTCCTGCGGGCGATGAATGTGGGTGGCCGCTTCTTCAAGATGGCTGATCTGCGAAAGGGCTTGTCCGACAAGGGTTTCAGCGACGTTGCGAGCTACATCCAGAGTGGCAACCTGCGGTTCACGTCAAGCCTGCGGTCGGCGGCCAAGGTGGAGCTCGCCGTCGAGGCGGCGCTGGAGGAGCTCTGCGGGTTCACCGTCAGGACCATCGTACGGACGCCCGCGCAGCTGGGTGAGCTCACGGCATACGGGACGGGTCTGGCGGTCCCGCTGGAGGCTCCCTGGGAAGGGGACGTACGACGTTATGTCACCTTCCTCAAGGACGATCCCGACGACGAGTTCGTCGCGACGATGAACGGATGGGACGTCGCAGGGGAGCGGACGCACGTCCACGGCCGTGAGCTCTACCTGTGGCTTGCGCACCCGGCGCACGAGGCGAAGCTCACCAACGCGCGGATCGAGCGCGGGGGAGTGGTGGCAACCACCCGGGACTGGAAGGTCGTCTCGGCCCTGGGGGAGATGTGGGGAGTGTGACCACGTTCGATCGGCTCCCCGGGATGACCGTCATGGCGGAACACCGAAAAGCTCTGCCTGTCGCGGTCTCTTCGGTGCTCGTGGCCGCCTGGACCGTGTTCTGGGCTTGGCGCATGTGGCCGGTTTCCGGTCTGTCGTGGCACTTCTCCGTTGACGGCGCCAGGCTCCTTCTGCACGGTTCCGGATTCAACCTCTTCGCAGACGCGCCGTGGCTCCAGACCGGCCCGCTTTCGCTGGTCGTGGCCGGAATGCTCGACCCACTACCCCCCAACGTGGGCAAGGGCCTCGCCCTGATCTCGATGACCGCAGCTGGACCGCTGCTCATCGCCGCACTCGCACCGCTGGTGGCCCCAGCCAGAAGACATCGCCGGATGTTCATCGCGGCCATGGTCCTCATCCCGGCCTGGGCAGTTCTCTCTGTCCGGTGGGGGCATCTCGATGACGTCCTGGCCATGATCTTCGCCATCGTGGCCCTGCGGGCGGTCTCCGCTGACCGACCCGTCCTGGCCGGAGCAGTGCTAGCCCTGGCCATCGCGGCGAAGCCATGGGCCGTCGGGTTCCTGCCCTTGCTGCTCGTCCTACCCAGGGGCCGGATCCGCGCAGCAGTGACGGCCGCCGCGGGAACTGTGTTGACATGGGCTCCGTTCATCCTCGCCAACCCGCGCACCCTGGGCGCCTTGCATCCGCCAGTCGGTTTGTCACCCGCATCGGGACTTCACGCCTTGGGCGCGAGGGGAGTGTACGTGCCACGGTGGGGGCGGACCTTGCAGCTCCTTCTCGCGCCCGCGGCAGCGGCCGCGGCCGTCCTCACCCGGGGCTTGTCGGGAGTGCTGCTCGCCTCCATCGCGGTGCGACTGGCCCTGGACCCCAAGGACAACGCCTACTACATCGGCAGCGCCGCGCTCGCCGCAGTGGTCTTCGACCTGCTTGGCACGCGCTGGACGATCCCGTGGACCACGGTGGTCACCGTCATCGTGTTCTGGGCGCCGTTCGTCAAAGGCTTCACAGACATCCCGCATGCACTGCAGACAACCACCGGCCTGACTCACTGGTGGTTCGCCCACCAGGAGACGGTCGGTGCGATCCATCTGGCCTGGGCCGTGGTGGTAGTCGCCCTCGTGTTCATGTGGCCCCCTTTCACACGTTCAGAATCCTCCTAGAGATCTCACAGGTACCGCCCACGCACTGCGGCCATGATCGGCATTTGGGCGTGACAGAGAAACTGCTGTTCACCGGGTCCTGGTGCTTAGGGGAGTGCCCACCCCTGTACGTCATACCCGAAATATCGAACAGTTGACATAATGTAGATTATCGGCGTTCGAAAACCGTCATCTCGAGCGGGTTCGGCCATGATCTCGAAAGGGTTCGGTCATGATCTCGCGGTTCGCTGTGAGCAAATCAACATGCTGATCAAAAATCCTGAGATCTCTGACACTGTCTGCGAATGACCTCCCACATCGACGACAGGCCGCAGGCTGTGGCGTCCCAGATCGAGACGCAGTCTCCGGTCTCACCCCTTTCCGCCGGCCTCAAGCCACGGCACATCACGATGATCTCCATCGCCGGAGTCATCGGCGCCGGGCTGTTTATCGGTTCCGCCACCGCGATCAAG
>JAYSQH010000054.1:0-2561 GCA_043721655.1 Phycicoccus sp.
ACAGCCCAGCTCACCCAGCGTTTTGGCGGCCGTGCGGTGGTGCGGGTCGGGCTCCTGCTCGAGGCCATCGCCATCACCGGGCTGGGCCTCAGCATCAGCCTCACCGCCAGCGCCCCAGTGCTTGCCGCCTGGCTGTTCCTCTACGGGGCCGGCGTCGGGATGGCAACCGCCCAGCTCACCAGCGTGATCCTCTTCGATGTCCCGGTGGCCCAGAGCGGGCAGGCCTCAGGTCTGCAGAGCACCGTTCGCCAGCTTGGTGCCGCGCTCGGAATCGCCGTGCTCGGAACGCTTCTCGTCTCGACACTGGGCGCCGCAACCGCCAGCAACCTCAGCTCGGTGCCCGGTCTCCCGGACTCGGCTCAGAAGCAGGTGGTGTCCGTCGTCAAGGGATCCGCCGGCGCCGCGATCCCCGAGATCAGAAAGCTGCCGGGCGGTCAGCCGGCCCAGGATGCGGCCGAGTCCGCCATGGTGACCGCCGCCCGGATCACCACGCTCAGCGCGGCCGCCATCATCATGCTCGGCCTGCTGGCGACCATCGCCCTGCCGCCGATGAAACCCGAGGACGTGAAGGGCCACCCGGTCGCCACGGAGGCTGCTCGCCGTCCTGAGGTCGTGCGGGAGTGAGCTGCGCGGCTACCGGACCGACCTCGGCATACGACGCCTCGCACGTCGCGCTCGCGGAACTCCTCGAGTACGGTGGCGTGGCTGCGACAGCGGGACGCGCCAGCTAGTGTCAAACGCATGAACTGCCTGCTCGCGTTACGCGACCTGACGGACACGATCAAGGCGATCATGGTCGCCACGCTGGGTTCCTGATGCGTGTTGTGGTCGCTCTGGGCGGCAACGCCTTGATGGAGCGCGGCGCTCCGATGACGGTCCAGAACCAGCGCGCCAACGTCGCGACGGCATGCGCCGCGCTGGCGCCGATCGCCATGGAGCATCAGCTGGTGATCTCCCACGGCAACGGGCCTCAGGTCGGGCTACTCGCCCTACAGGCCGCCGCCTACGACGACACGTCGGCCTACCCCTTCGACGTCCTCGGTGCGCAGACCGAGGGGATGATCGGCTACATGATCGAGCAGGAGCTCGGCAATCGGCTGCCATTCGACAAGTCGATTGCCACGATCCTGACGATGACCGAGGTGGATCCAGCAGACCCGGCGTTCGCCGACCCGACCAAGTTCGTCGGCCCGGTGTACGGCGACGACGAGGCCCACCGCATGGCCGCGCTCAGAGGCTGGGTCGTCAAGCCCGACGGTGACCACTGGCGTCGCGTCGTGCCCTCACCCCTGCCGAAGCGGATTTTCGAGCTTCGCTCGATCGAGGCGCTGGTGGCCGCCGGCGCCGTGGTGATCTGCGCCGGTGGCGGCGGCATCCCCACCATGTACCAGCCCGGGACCCGGACTCTGACCGGTGTCGAGGCCGTGATCGACAAGGACCGGGCCAGCGCAGTGCTGGCCCGCGACCTTCACGCCGACTCCCTGGTGATCGCCACGGACACCGATGCGGTCTACACCGGCTGGGGGACCCCTGACCAGCAGGCCATCACGATCGCCCACCCGGACGCGCTAGCCGAATTCGATTTTGCTGCGGGATCGATGGGTCCCAAGGTCGAAGCGGCGATCGACTTCGCCCGCAGCACCGGGCACGACGCTTTCATCGGATCGCTGGACGATCTGCCGGCCCTTCTTGCTGGAACAGCCGGCACGCGGGTGTGCGTGTCGGCCGTGGGAGTGACCTACCGCTGAGGACCTACCGCTCCGGAAGCGGCATCGGGCTGACCATCGCCGGGCCCGCGATATCTCAGCATTATCGACCGCGATAGGGCCACCACGTCATGTCAGTTGTCTAGAGCCGCTGAACGTGGAATTGCTCGAGGATGACATTTGTTTCGGTCGCCGCAACTTCTGGGCTACCGCTAAGGTTGACGAGAACGAACTGCCGAAGCTCTGCTATATCTCGAGTGGCCACCCGGAGAAAAAAGTCGTGTCCTCCGGCGACGAAAAAAACATTCTGCACGTCAGACATGGCTGACAGCCGGGTCGCAAATGAATGGATAACGTCACGCGCATCAGCTTGCAGGCGGACCGCGATGATCGCCTGCAGGGGGCGGCCCACCGCCTCGGGGTCGATGTCCGCATAGAAGCCCCTGATCACGCCGCTGGCGACCATCGCGCGGACCCGGCCAAGGCAGGTTGACGGTGCGATACCGACCCGCTCAGCCAGCGCGTTGTTGGCGATTCGGGCCTCCACAGCCAGTACTTCCAGGAGGCGGCGGTCCGTCTCGTCAATGAGCGGCCGAACATCATTCGGCTGCCGGTCCCCGCTGCCGGCACCATCCGAATATTTGCTCATTTTAATTCGTCTCCCAAGAAGATATGCCTTATACCAGAAATTCAACCGGGCCATAGGGACCAAAGTCCCCAATCGCGTCAATGATGTGAAATATTGTGGTTCCCGCACCCGCCAATATCGTCGGGCGTCAGCCGTGACCGCCAGTGCTGCCCGGTCCAGAGTCTTGAATTAGAACCCGAAGAATAACGCCTTCAACGTTGATGGTG
>JAYSQH010000055.1:0-2200 GCA_043721655.1 Phycicoccus sp.
CTGGTCGACTCCGGCATCATCCGCAAGCCTTCCGGCACTCCGGTGCCGGTCGAGCTCGGCGTGGGTGGGTTCCTGGCCGGCTGGCCGATGCTCGTCTTCGTCATCGGTCTGCTCTCCATCATCGTCATGCTGGTCAAGAAGGTGAAGGGCGCGATCCTGATCGGCATCATCGGCGCCACCGTGCTGGCCATCGTGGTCGAGGCCATCGCCAAGATCGGGGGCCAGCTCGACGCCACAGGCAAGGTGGTGAACCCCACCGGCTGGGGGCTGAACGTCCCGAAGATCCCCTCGCAGATCATCGACGTCCCTGACTTCGGCCTGCTGGGCCACTTCTCCCTGCTGGGGTCCTTCGGCAAGATCGGCGCCGTGTCGGCGATCCTGTTGGTGTTCACCTTGATGCTCGCCGACTTCTTCGACACGATGGGCACGATGGTCGCGATCGGCGCCGAAGCCGGCCTGCTCGACAAGGACGGCAACCCGCTGAACGCCCAGAAGATCCTCATCGTCGACTCGCTCGCGGCCGTCGCCGGCGGCGCTGGCAGCGTCAGCAGCAACACGGCATACATCGAGTCGGCCGCGGGAGTCGGCGAGGGCGCGCGGACCGGCCTGGCCTCGGTGGTGACCGGTCTGCTGTTCCTCGTGGCCACGGTCCTGGCGCCGTTGGTCTCGGTGGTCCCCTATGAGGCCGCGACCCCGGCCCTGGTGGTGGTCGGCTTCCTGATGATGCAGCAGGTCAAGGGCATCGACTGGGACGACCTCGAGATCGCGATCCCGGCCTTCCTGACGATCGTCCTGATGCCGTTCACCTACTCGATCACGGCCGGCATCGGCGCGGGCTTCGTGGTGTACGTCCTGATCAAGGTCGTACGCGGTAAGGCCTCGTTGGTTCACCCTCTGATGTGGGTCATCGCCGCGCTGTTCGTCGTCTACTTCGCGCTGGATCCCGTCAAGAACGCGCTCGGCGTCGGCTGATTCGCCCGTTTGAGGACTCGTCCTTCCGGTTTCGGGAAATAGTTAGCATGGGTAATGAGTTGGGCTAAGTAGGCCGAAAGGAACTCATGCCGCACAGGACCCGAACAACCCAGAGCGCACAGCCCACGTCGCTGGCGCACCTCGCGAGCGATCTGCGCCTGGCGTGCATGCGAATCAGCAGGCGGGTCCGCTTCGAGAGCACCCAGGTCGTGGCGCCCCACCAGTTCAGCGTCATGGCACGACTCGAGGGCACCGCGTTGACACCACGCGAGCTGGCCGGGATCGAACGCGTCAGCCCTCCGAGCATGACCCGCACCGTTGCGGCCCTGGCCGAGCGTGGGCTGGTCACCCGCCAGGACGACCCGCTGGATGGCCGCCAGGTTTTCATCTCGCTGACGGCGCAGGGGCTGTTGCTGCTAAAGGAGACTCGCCGCCAACGCGATGCCTGGATGGCGACCAGACTCAAGGGGATCAGCGCGGACGAGCGTGAGGTGCTGGTCAGGGCCAGCGTGATCCTGACCCGGGTGGCCAACCAGTGAGTCCTACCTTCGCCTCCCTGTCGATCTACAACTACCGCGTCTATGCCGCCGGCGCCCTCATCTCCAACACCGGGACCTGGATGGCCCGGGTCGCTCAGGACTGGCTGGTTCTGACCGAACTGACGCCGCACTCATCCGTGGCGCTCGGCATCGTGACGGGGCTGCAGTTCGCCCCCCTCGCGCTGTTCGCGCCGATCGCGGGGATGATCACCGACCGCTTCCCCAAACGACGCCTCCTGTTCGCCACCCAGAGTGCGCTGGCCCTGACCTCGCTGCTCACCGGCGTTCTCGTCGTCACCGGTGCCGTCCAGCTCTGGCACATCTACCTGCTGGCCTTCGCCCAGGGAGTCGCGACGGCTCTGGACAACCCGGCCCGCCAGACCTTCGTCTCTGAGATGGTGCCGCACGAGTCGCTCAGCAATGCCGTGGGCCTGGGCAGCGCATCCTTCAACGCAGCGCGTCTCATCGGGCCGGGCGTCGCGGGTCTGGTCATTGCAGCGGTTGGCACCGGTCCGGCCTTCTTCGTCAACACGCTCAGCTTCGTCGCGGTATTGTTCGCGCTGTCGAGGATGCGGACGGGTGAGCTGAATCCCGCGCCGCGCCCGCACGGGAAGGGGCAGATCCGCGAGGGGCTTCGCTACGTCCGAGGTCGTCCCGACATCATGCTGATCATGGCGCTCGTGTTCGTC
>JAYSQH010000056.1:0-8205 GCA_043721655.1 Phycicoccus sp.
GTGGCCGACGACGACCGCGGCGGACAGGCCGGTTGACAGGGCCGAGACGAGGAACAACAGCGGCAGTAGCCGGCTGCTCAGCAGTGGGAAGCTCGGCGGCACCGACAGCAGCACGCCCGTATAGATGGCAGTGGACAGCGCGAGCACTCCCGCCGCTACCTTCAGCGCGCTCTGGGCTTTCACGCAGACCCGGCGCACCGGCGCGACATACCGCTCCCAGCGAGGTGTGAGAGGGCCGGTCACGGCGAGGGCGTGTAGCAGCGCGACGGGGATGAACAGCGTCAGGATCCACGTGCCCCAGGTCATCGGCGACTGCCAGTTGAGGTACAGGTACACCAGTCGCCAGGGCTCGCGGCGCCCCATTCCGAGATCGAGCACGAGCAGCGCCGTCCCGAAGGCCACGGCGGGACCCGCCAACGTCGCCCCGGCCCGCTCGATCGTGGTGAAGCGCGAGGCGGAACGGGACGCGACCAGACTCGTCAGCGTCGCTCCAGCCCCCAGCCCCCCGAGAAAGAGGTACCAAGCAATCTGCCAACCCCACACCATGCTGGTCACTTCCCAACGACGTAGTAGACGGACGGCTTGGTGCCGAGCTCAGGATGCAGGGGCTTGGCCTCACCGGAGCGAATCCGTGCGGCGGCCTCGTTCTTCGGGTCAGCCAGGTCGGCGAGGGCAAGCGCCCTGCCGACGCAGGTCTGAATGCAGGCGGGCTCAAGACCCGCGTCCAGCCGGTCGACGCAGAGGTCGCACTTGTCGGGGACGCCTCGCTTGTCGTCGAAGTAACGGGCCCCGTAAGGGCACGCGACGATGCAGTACTTGCAGCCCACGCACTTCTCGTCGTCGATCACGACGATCCCGTCCGGCCGCCGGTACGTGGCCTTCGTGGGGCAGACCTGCACACAGGGCGCGTCGGCACAATGCATGCACGACCATTTCATCGGCACCTTCGTGCCGCCTGAGGTGGGGGGCACGACTCTCGAGCGCCAGTGTCCGTCGGGCACCTCGTTCTCGACCCTGCAGGCGACGCTGCACGCCTCGCACCCGATGCACTTGTTGGTGTCGACGACCAGTGCGTACTGGTGGCGCACTCCGGTCTTGGTTGAAGTGCTCATGACTTCACCACCTCGACGAAGGTCTCCCGCATGATCAGCGATCCGCTGAGCGGGTCGGTCGCGACCGGCATGAGGGCGTTGAGCCCGATTCCCTTGCCCTTGACCCGGGACAGCCCCGGCGATACCCGGCCCCAGCCGTGGTAGGTGAACACGGTTCCTTCCAGGATGTCCCCCGTGACCTTGGCCACGCCGTGCTGCTCGAGCTTGCCGACCCGCACGATCACACCATCACCGTCCTTGATGCCAAGGCGACCGGCCGGCACCGGGTGGATCCACAGCTCGTTGCTCGGGCGCAGCTCGTGCAGAACAGGGATGTTCTGCGTAGCGCTGTTGGTGTGGACCGCGCACTTGCCCTGGATCATCCGGAACGTGCCTGCGGGGGGCTCAGGCGGTGCCGCGTATCGCAGGGCCGGCTCGAAACCGAGCTTGGCCAGCTCCGCGGAGAACAGCTCGATCTTGCCGCTGGGCGTCTTGAGCTTGACCGGTGCCGCCGGGTCGGTCTTGCGCAGGTAGGTGGGCTTCGCGTCGGGAGGTGCCCACTGGCCTGACTTGGCCAGCTCAGCTGCCGTCAACCCGAGCGGGGCCAGTTGCGCCGCCACGATCTCGTCGATGTCGCGATAGGCGAAGTAGGCGCCCAGACCCGTGGCCTCGGCCAGCTCCTTGTAGATCCGCCAGCTCGGCCGCGCGTCGCCCTGCGGGGGCACGACCTGTTGCCGGAGCCGGATCTTCGGCGCGAGACCGGAGGCCTCCATCACCGGGTCTGTGCGTTCCAGATACGTGCACTCAGGGAGGATCACGTCGGCGTACGCCCCCGTGTCGCTCATGTAGACATCCACGCTGACCAGGAGGTCGAGCTTCTTGAACGCCTCGATCATCCGGGGCTGGTCGGGGATCGCCGCGAGCGGGTCGAAACGATGGGCGATGTAGGCCTTCAGCGCGTAGGGCTTTCCGGTGAGCACTGACTCCGGCAGCGCCTGGCACAGCCCGTCCTTGACCGGGACGAGCGGGAACTTTCCGGGTACGCCGGCGCCGTCCACCCGTTCGGCCGTCACGGCGGGGAACTTCGGCTTCGGCCAGTCCCCCAGCTCGGTGCCATACCCCTTGAGACCCTTGACGAAGAACAGCCCGCCCGGCACCTCGAGGTTTCCCACGAGGGCGTTGAGGGCGAGGATCGCGCGCCGCAGCTGGAAGTCGTTGGCATACGTTGACGAGAACCAGCCGAAGTCGGCGACCGCTCGCGGTCGGGCGGCGCCGAAGTCGCGTGCGACGTCGCGGATCGTGGCTGCCGGGATGCCGGTCTTGGTTGCCGCCCACTCGGGCGTGTACTCAACGACCGCTGCAGCCAGCTGCTCGAACCCCTCGGTGTAGCGCTGGACGAAGTCGTGGTCGTACAGCTCCTCGGCGATCATCACCTGGAGCATCGCCAAAGCGAAGGCGAGGTCGGTGCCGGGCAGTGGCTGCAGCCAGGTCGTCGCCGCCGTGGATGTCGGAGTGCGCCGCGGATCAAGGTAGACAAGACGCGCGCCACGAGCCAGCCCGGCGACGATGCCCTGCGCCTGGGGGACCGCGAGCGTCTCCATGTGATTGCGCCCAAAGGAGACCAGATAGTCAACCTTGGAGTAGTCGATCGCCACCCCGGACGTGCCAAGAGTGACTTCCATGGCCACATTGCGCCCCAGCGGGCAGGAGGACTCGTGGCTGAAGATGTTCGGGGTTCCGAATGCCTTGGCAAAGGTCAGCAGGAACGCGTCTCCGGCGCTGGGGCGACGTCCCACACCGAGCGCTTGTGGGCCATAGCTTCCCTTGATGACGGTCAGTCGGTCGGCGATGTAGCGGTACGCCTCATCCCAGCTCGCCTTGCGGAACTTGCCCTCACCGCGCTTGCCCACCCGGATGAGCGGAGTGCGCACCCGGTCGGGGTCCTCCAGCAGCGAGATCCCTGCGTTGCCACGCGCGCAGATGGCGCCCTTGGTCGACTTCTCCTTGGGGTTGCCCTCGATCCGGACTACCTTCCCGTCGCGGACGCGAACGAGTATCGGGCAACGCACCGTGCACATCTCGCAGACGCTGGTGACCACCTTCTCGGTGCCCGGGGTCTCTGCGGCCGCTGCTGCCAGCGGGGTGGCCAGCTCGCGCACTCCGACCGGGATGGCGGCCGCCGCAGTCCCGGCGGCAGCGACCTGCAGAAACGTCCTACGACTTGGCGTGATGGCCATGGGTTGCGCAGCTCCTCCTGGGAGGGATGCCTGACGATCGCAGGCACGGCCATGGTTCTCCCCGCCTTGAAGCCGGCGGGGGACCAAGGTCCCGCGTCCAGATCAGATGTACGACTTGTGACTGACATCACCGGCTCGACCTGTACCTTCGCGCCACGCCGGCGGAACCCCGCGGCCCCAGAGACCTACTCAGCGGGAGTCGGCCAGGTCGCCGCGAGGTTTTGGATCTTGGTCGCGGCATCCTTCACGTCCATGCCACCCGCGACGGCCAGGCCGACCAGGAACGTGGTCACCGGCGCTGCCGGCCTCTCGACGTTGTGCGCGGCCACGCGGGCCACGTCCAAGATCACGTCAACGTCCGTGGCCGCTGACAGGTTCAGTTCCGCGGACACTGCGTCGATCCAGGTTTGCATCATGGGTGTCGCTCCAGGTTCATTGGGGGTGGACTCGTCGGTCCCGACTGGCCCGTTCACCCGCCAATGTAGGACATCTCGATCTTCTTCTTGTCCGTGGTACCAAGCTGGCTGGCGGTAGCAGATCGCAGCTCCGAGTAGCGGTCCGTGCGCTCTCGCCAGATGCCGGCCATGACGGTTGACAGCTGTTCGTCCGAGTATCCGCCGCGGATGAGGGCCCGTAGGTCATGGCCGCCGGTCGCAAAGAGGCAGGTGAACAGCTTGCCCTCCGTGGAGACTCGCAGCCGGGTGCAGGAATGGCAGAACGACTGGGTGACACTCGAGATCACGCCGATCTCGCCGCCCCCATCTCGATAACGCCATCTGGCGGAGGTCTCGCCTCTGTAGTGAGGAGCGACCTCTTCCAGCGGCAGCTCGGCGTTGATGCGGCTGATGACCTCGTCCGAGGGCACCACCTCTTCCATCTTCCAGCCGTTGCTGCTGCCCACGTCCATGAACTCGATAAAACGCAAAATGTATGGCGACCCCTTGAAATGGCGTGCCATCGCCACAATGTCCTGATCGTTCTGGCCGCGCTTCACCACCATGTTGATCTTGATCGGGCCGAGTCCGACCTCATGGGCCACCTCGATGCCTTGGAGGACCTTCGCCACCGGGAAGCTCACATCGTTGACGGCCTTGAAGGTCGCGTCGTCCAGCGAGTCGAGGGAGACGGTCAACCGTTTGAGGCCAGCGTCTTTTAGTGACTTCGCCATGACGGCAAGCGCTGACCCGTTGGTGGTCAGCGCAATATCGATATTCCTGCCGTCTGGGGTCTTCAGCACAGCCAGCATGCCCACCAGGTCCTCAAGACCCTTGCGCAGCAACGGCTCGCCTCCGGTGAGGCGGATCTTCTCGACCCCGTGCGCCACGGCGATCTTCGCCAGCCGCGTGATCTCCTCGAAGGTCAGCAACTCGTCTCGCTGCATGAACGTGAAGTCCTTGCCGAAGACAGCCTTCGGCATGCAGTAGACACAGCGGAAGTTGCACCGGTCGGTAACCGAGATACGCAGGTCCCGCAGCGAGCGGTTCCGGCTGTCAGTGACGGCGCTTGACGTTGACTCACGCTCGGCCGGAACCGGGCTGATGAACGGAAGCTGTGCCATCACCCCTGCCCCTCGACGACGCGGTGGACCTTGTGGTTGGCTGCCTGCGCGCGAGGGCGCACGATCATCCGGTCGATGTTCACGTGCGGCGGACGGGTCGCCACCCATGCCACACAGTCTGCGATGTCCTCTGAGGTCAGCGGCTCGGCCACTCCGGCATACACCGCGTCGGCCTTGGCCTTGTCCCCGGCGAAGCGGGTCAGCGCGAAGCCCTCCGACCGCACCATGCCGGGCGCGATCTCGCAGACCCGCACCGGCCGGTCCCACAGCTCAAGCCGGAGCGTGTCCACCACCGCGCGCACACCGGACTTCGCTGCCGCGTAACCGCCGCCCCCCTCGTAGGTGACCTGGCCGGCAGTGGACCCCATCACCACGATCTGGCCGTGGGACGCCACGAGCGCCGGCAGCAAGGCCTTCGTCACAGCGACGACGCCGATGACATTGACCTCGTACATCGCGCGCCACTGGTCCAGGTCTGCAGACGACACCGGGTCAGCGCCGAAGGCACCGCCGGCGTTGTTCACCAGCAGGTCACAGCGCTCGCCGACCTCGGCTGCGAGTACGGCCACGTCGTCGGCTGAGGTCACGTCGCAGCGTACCGCCCGGCCGTGGATCTCGTCTGCCAGCGCGGCTATCCGGTCGCCGCGTCGCGCCGCGCACACCACCTCGAAGCCCTCGGCAGCCAGGCGACGCGCCGTCGCCGCTCCGATGCCGCTGCTCGCTCCGGTCACGACCGCCACGGGTCGCGTCTGCTCAGTCTCAGGTCGCACGGTCTCGGTCACCCGCCCAGTATTCACGCCCCGGATTCACGCGCGGCAGCACGTAGTCTCAGCAGGTGAGTGGTTCCCGGCTGCGCGCCCTGCCTGTCCCGTCCGGCATCGCCGCGCTGGAGGTCATGGCCGACCTGCAAAGGGCCCTTGACGGCACCGGCCCCGCCCTGGCCCCACATGCCCCCGACAGCGCCGGTCCGTCGATTCCGGACAACCTCGCCCACCTCCCCCAAGACCTGCCACCAGACCTCGCGCTGACGATCGGCACCTCCGGCTCGACCGGGCGACCCAAGCTGGCCATGCTCACGCGCTCGGCCCTCCGTGCGTCTGCCGACGCCACCCATGCCCGGCTGAGCGGTCCGGGGCAGTGGCTGCTGGCCATGCCGGCGCACCACATCGCCGGTATCCAGGTCCTGGTGCGATCGCTGGTCGCGGGCACCATCCCTGTTGCGATGGATCTGGCGAAGGGCTTCACCGTGGCGGAGTTCGTCTCGGCAACCGGTGAGATCGCCTCTGGCACAACGACGTACACGGCGCTGGTCCCGACTCAGTTGGTCCGGCTGCTCGCCTCGGCCGACGGACGAGAGGCGCTCGCCCGGTATTCCGCAGTCCTGGTCGGCGGTGCGGCGTCGCCTTCCAGCCTGCTCGCCGAAGCGCGAGCCACCGGGATCCGGGTGGTCACCACCTACGGAATGAGCGAGACCGCTGGCGGTTGCGTCTATGACGGCCGGGCTCTTGACGGCAGCCTCGTCCGGCTCGAGGACGACGGCCGGATCCGGCTCGGTGGCGCCACCCTCGCACAGGGCTACCTCGGCGAACTGGCACTCACTGCAGCGGCATTCAGCCACGACGAGGACGACACGGCCTGGTTCCGCACCGACGACGTCGGTCACCTCGACGACGGTGGCTCCCTCGTCGTGGACGGGCGCGTTGACGACCTGATCAGCACCGGCGGTCTCAAGGTGGCCCCGCGTCTGGTCGAGGAGGCGCTGGCCCGGCTCAATGCCATCGCCGAGGCCGTCGTGGTGGGCAGCCCCGACCCCGAGTGGGGTCAGGTCGTCAGTGCCACCATCGTTCTCGCGCCGGGCAGCTCACCGCTGACGCTCGATGACGTACGGGGCCAGCTGCGCGGAATACTGCCGGATCATGCGTTGCCACGGCGGCTCACGATCCTGTCCGAGCTTCCCTTGCGCGGCCCCGGCAAGCACGATCGCGCCGCTGTCAGGAGGCTCTTCGACCAAGGCGACTGAGGGCGTGACAAGATCAGTACACGACCTGATCACGCAAGTAAGGAGGCCGAAATGCCCCGCGTACTGCTCGGACTCGCAGTGCTCGCCATGACGATCTATGCCGTCATCGACGCGATCCAGACCGAGGACACCCGCGTTCAGCACCTACCCAAGCTCATCTGGGTCCTGCTGATCCTGCTCTTTGCCCCGATCGGCCCCATCGCCTGGTTCATTGCAGGGCGGCAGCGCGGTGCACAGAACGGACGCCAGAGGCCCAACCGCCCATCCGCCCCGCGAGGACCCGACGATGACCCGGACTTTCTTCGTAACCTGTGAGCATTCCGACACGATCTGAGTCACCCCACCACGATCTGAACTGAGCGAGAAACAACTCCATGGCAACCGTGTCCCAGTGGGTCGAGGGTGCACGCCCCCGCACTCTCCCCGCCGCCATCGCACCCGTACTCGTCGGCACCGGCGCGGCATACGCCCTCGGCAAGGCCGACATCGCCTTCGCCGTGCTTGCCCTTCTGGTCTCGCTGGCGCTGCAGGTCGGGGTGAACTACGCCAACGACTACTCCGACGGCATCCGGGGCACCGACCATGCGCGGGTCGGCCCGGTGCGGCTGGTCGGGCAGGGTCTGGCCAAGGCCGACAACGTCAAGCTCGCGGCCATGCTCTCGTTCTTCAGCGCTGCGGTGCTCGGGCTCGCCCTGGTCACCCTCAGCAACGCCTTCGTGATGCTGCTGGTCGGTGCCGCGTCGATCGCCGCCGCCTGGTACTACACCGGGGGCAAACGCCCATACGGCTACAGCGGATGGGGCGAAGTCTTCGTGTTCGTCTTCTTCGGTCTGGTTGCCACCTTGGGCACGACCTACACGCAGGCGCTCTCGATCAGCACCGCCTCGATCGCCGGCGCGGTCGGCGTCGGCGCCATCGCCTCGGCAATCCTGGTCGCGAACAACCTGCGCGACATACCCACCGACCAGCTGCACGGCAAGCGGACCCTCGCAGTGCGTCTGGGAGAGACGCGGACCCGCGGGCTGTATGCCGCGCTGCTGACCCTCGCGCTCGCCTGCGTCGTCGTGGCTGGGCTCATCCACCTCACCGCACTGGTGGCACTGCTGTCCTTCGTCCTGGCGTACCCGCTGCTTGGGCCGGTCCTGCGTGGCGCGACCGGCGCAGACCTGGTCCCTGTGCTGTCGGGGACAGGGCGGTTCGAGCTGGTTTACGCAGCGCTGCTGGCGCTCGGACTGGGCGCTTCCCGCTACATCGGCTGAGAGACCCACCACGCGGTTGCGGCCTCAGGTACGCGGGGAG
>JAYSQH010000057.1:0-6376 GCA_043721655.1 Phycicoccus sp.
TACTCGCTGTCCTTGGTCCGCGCGCGGCCGTGCATGCCCGGGGGGTACGGGCGAAGCTCGATCGGGCACTTCGGGGAGTCGCACTTGGCTCCCTTGAGGAACAGCTTGGTCTTTTCGCGCCGGCAGCGCCTGCAGTCAGGCCCGGTATAACGCGCCATAAGTATTTATCTCCTCTTGGTGCGCGTGGTCAGACGCGTCGACGCTTGGACGGGCGGACGCCGTTGTGCGGCGTGGGGGTCACATCGCTGATCGCGCCGACCTCAAGGCCGGTGGCGGTCAGCGAGCGGATTGCGGTCTCGCGACCAGAACCCGGTCCCTTGACGAAGACGTCGACCTTGCGCATGCCGTGCTCCATGGCACGACGCGCAGCGGCCTCGGCGGCCATCTGCGCTGCGAACGGGGTTGACTTGCGCGAGCCCTTGAAGCCGACCTGTCCGGCTGAGGCCCAGGCGATCACGGCCCCACCGGGGTCGGTGATGGAAACGATGGTGTTGTTGAACGTGCTCTTGATGTGAGCATGCCCATGGGCGATGTTCTTCTTCTCTTTGCGGCGCACCTTCTTGGCGCCTGCAGCGGTACGACTCTTCGGCGGCATGTGGCTGGTTTCTCCTACTCAGACAAATCGAAAAGCGGGTAAGTGGTCCGAACTCGATCGCGGATCACTGATTGATCGTTGAGTGTCGCTGGTTGATCGCGAGTGACTCATGTTTGGACTACTTGCCGACCTTCTTCTTGCCGGCCACCGTGCGCTTGGGACCCTTGCGGGTACGCGCGTTGGTCTTGGTGCGCTGACCGCGCACCGGAAGACCTCGACGGTGGCGGATGCCCTGGTAGCTGCCGATCTCAACCTTGCGGCGGATGTCAGCGGCCACCTCACGTCGGAGGTCACCTTCGATCTTGAAGTTGCCCTCAAGGAAGTCGCGGAGCTTGACCAGCTCCTCGTCACCCAGGTCACGAACGCGGGTGTCGGGGTTGACGCCCGTCCCGGCCAGTGCCTGCTTCGCGCGGGTGCGACCCACGCCGAAAATATAGGTAAGTGCGATCTCTACGCGCTTCTCGCGCGGGAGGTCGACACCAACAAGACGTGCCATCGTGTACGTTCTCCTGATCATTGCGGAGGTCTGAAGCAACACCATTCCCGAGAAGATTGCCCATATCGAGCTCTCGGGTCCCCAGCCTCCGTGCCGGGGGTGACGTCCTGTGCTGGAACCGCCGTGAACACCATCGCTTTGAACGACCTGGCGGTTCGGCCCACAGGGGCCGGGTGCTGCTTTCGTGCTGTTTTGTCGCGTCCTCGTAAGAAGGCCGCGACTCGTGCCGGTGAATCAGCCCTGACGCTGCTTGTGACGCAGGTTCTCACAGATCACCATGACCCGACCGTGACGGCGGATCACCTTGCACTTGTCGCAGATCTTCTTGACGCTGGGCTGAACCTTCATCTGCCTGCTGTCTTGATCGGGCTCCTCGAGGCTGACCCGCAAACTGCGGGCCGGACACGTAAGAACCGGTTGGATCGGGAGTGGGTCATGCCTTCGAGAAAGCACCCTTGTGGGACCTGTGGAGTGAGGAAAGCCGGTCCGGAGACCGTATTCAGACGTTCAGCGGTAACGGAAGACGATGCGACCACGGGTCAGGTCATACGGGCTGAGCTCCACCACTACGCGGTCCTCAGGGAGGATCCGGATGTAGTGCTGACGCATCTTGCCCGAAATGTGAGCGAGAACCTTGTGACCGTTGGTGAGCTCCACCCGAAACATTGCGTTCGGCAGAGCCTCCACGATCACGCCCTCGATCTCGATGACACCGTCCTTCTTCGCCATGTCCTCCGCATTCCATAAACGGTCACCCCCTGGTTGGAGGTGACGAGTGTTTCCGCAGGTACTGCCTTTGGATACTTCCTATGGCACGGCGCATGTGTGACGACGACCTATACCACCACAACCAGCCGCGGGGAGGGGACAGGACAAGATTCTCATGAGCCGACACATCAGACTACGCCATACCCCCAGCCGCAACGAAATCCGCTGCCCGGTCCGCGCCGTGCTGACCTGCCTCCTGGCACACTCAGGATGCGGGAAGGTCAGGCCAGTGGCGCGTATGCCGTGCCGAGGGCTTCCAGCCGCTCACGGCCGCCGTCCAGCGCGGTCAGCACCCAGATCCCCGCGTCCGTGACGGCAACGGAGTGTTCCCAGTGCGCTGCCCGTGAGCCGTCCTGGGTCACGACGGTCCAGTCGTCATCGAGCACGTCCGTCTCGGCTGAGCCCAGGGTGATCATCGGCTCGATGGCCACGGTGACCCCTGACCTCAAAATCGGGCCACGGTCTCTGACACGGTAGTTCGGCACCTGCGGGTCCTGGTGCATCTCGGTGCCGATCCCGTGGCCCACGTAGTCCTCGACGATGCCGTAGGTCACGCCGTCCGCCCGCCCGGCGTCGACGATGCACTCCTCCACTGCCGCGCCAACGTCATACAGCGGGGAGCCCACGGCCAGTGCGGCGATTCCGGCCCACAGCGAGGCCTCGGTGGCGTCCATCAGGGCACAGTCCCGCGGTGACCCGGCCTCGCGCCCGCCGACGATCAGCGAGATCGCCGCGTCGCCATGCCAGCCGTCCACGATAGCGCCACAGTCGATCGACACGAGGTCGCCGTCGCGCAGGGTCCGAGATCCTGGCACACCATGCACCACCTCTTCGTTCACGCTCACGCACAGGCTGCCGGTGAAGCCGTGGTAACCAAGAAATGAGGGCGTTGCCCCACTGGTGCGGATGAAGGCCTCAGCCGTCCTGTCGAGGTCAGCGGTCGTCATACCCGCGACTGCCTGCCCGCGAATGAGCTCCAGGGTTTCCCCCACCACCATGCCCGCCAATCGCATGGTGCGGATCTGGTCGGCGGTCTTGACGTCGAGCCCCTTACGACCGAACACGGGCCGGTCCGCTCAGCTCTTGAAGGCCAGCAGCGCGGCCTCAAGGCGCCTGGTGACCTCGTCCATCTCGCCCATGCCGTCGACCTGGTGCAGGAGGCGACGCTCGCGGTAGAGCGCCGCGAGAGGTGCCGTCTCTTGTTCGTAGACAACTTGACGGTGCCTGATGACGTCCTCGGTGTCATCGGCCCGGCCGCTGATCTCGGCGCGCTTGAGCAGACGCTGGACCACCTCGTCGGTGTCGACGGTGAGCTCGAGGACGGCGTCCAGCGAGGTGCCCTGATCGGTCAGCATGTCGTCCAGTTCGGTCACCTGCGCCTGGGTGCGCGGGTAGCCGTCGAGCAGGAACCCGGTGGCGGCATCCGGCTGGGCCAGGCGGTCGCGCACGATGGCATTGGTGACATCGTCCGGAACGTAGGCACCTGAGGCGAGGATCTCCTTGACCTGTTGGCCGAGGGCAGTCTCGTTCTTGATGTTGTGGCGGAAGATGTCGCCGGTCGAGATGGCCGGAATGGCCAACCGTGAGGCGAGACGTTCTGCCTGCGTGCCTTTGCCGGCTCCAGGGGCACCAAAGATGATCAGGCGCATGTCGGGGTCCCCGCGAAGTAAGGAGCGAAGCGAGTGACTTCGTGGGGTGACATCAGCGGAGGAACCCTTCGTAGTGACGCTGCTGTAGCTGGGACTCGATCTGCTTCACCGTGTCCAGACCGACGCTGACGATGATCAGGATCGAGGTGCCACCGAAGGGGAAGTTCTGGTCGGCCCCCACCAGGATGAGGGCAATCAGCGGGATGAGTGAGATCAGGGCCAGATAGATGGAGCCCGGCACGGTGATTCGGGTCAGCACGTAGTCGAGGTACTCAGCCGTGGGTCGCCCGGCCCGGATGCCCGGGATGAAGCCCCCGTACTTCTTCATGTTGTCGGCGACTTCGATGGGGTTGAACGTGATGGAGACATAGAAGAACGTGAAGAACAGGATCAGGGCCACGTAGGTTGCCATGTAGACCGGCTCGCTACCGCGCGTGAGGTTCTGCTCGATGAAGGTCACCCAGCCGGGCGGACGTGCCGAGCCCCGGTTGAACTGCGCGAGAACTCCGGGCAGGGCCAGCATCGAGGACGCGAAGATGACCGGAATCACGCCGGCCATGTTGACCTTGAGCGGGATATAGGTGCTTGTACCGCCGTACATCTTGCGGCCGATCATCCGCTTGGCGTACTGCACCGGGACGCGACGTTGCGACTGTTCGACGAAGACCACCAGTGCGATGACCAAGAACCCGATGAGGATGATCAGGATGAATGTGTCCCAACGGCCGCTCTGGTTGTGGACGGCGGCGAGGGAGTTGGGGAAGCGCGCGACGATCGAGGTGAAGATCAGCAGCGACATGCCGTTGCCGATGCCACGGTCGGTGATCAGCTCACCCATCCACATGATCACGCCGGTACCGGCCGTCATGGTCAGGACCATGATCAATATCGTGGTCAGGCCTGTGTCCGGCATGATGCTCTTGCAGGAGTCGCCGAACAGCCTCGTGGGGTTGCGGGCAGCGGTGACCAGTGTGGAGGACTGCAGGATGGCCAGGCCGATGGTGAGATACCGCGTGTACTGAGTCAGCTTCGCGGTACCGGACTGGCCTTCCTGCTTGAGCGTCTCAAAGCGGGGAATCACGACGACGAGGAGCTGGATGATAATGCTCGCGGTGATGTACGGCATGATCCCGAGCGCGAACACCGAGAGCTGCAGGAGCGCGCCACCACTGAACAGGTTGGCGATACCCAGGAGGCCGCCCGTCGCCCCGTCTTTGGGCTGGCAGTTCTGGATGTCGACGTAGCTCACGCCCGGTGTGGGAACGTGCGAGCCCAAGCGGAAGATGGCCATGATGGCAAGCGTGAACAGCAGCTTCTTGCGCAGGTCCGGCGTCTTGAAGGCCCGGATAAAAGCGGTGAGCACTGATCCTCCTGATGGGCCCCAAGGGGCCGAATATCCTTATACGAACAGTCCGGGGGGACAATAACACCCCGGGTCCGGGAGGCCCGGCGCCCGGGGCGCTATCGATCAAGCATGAGCAGATCAGAGAGTGGTGGCAGAGCCGCCGGCGGTCTCGATCTTGTCCTTGGCGGTGGCCGAGAACTTGTGAGCCGAGATGGCCACCTTGACGGTGATCTCGCCGGTGCCCAGCACCTTGACGAGCTCGCCGTCGCGGACGGCGCCCTTGGCCACCAGGTCCTCGACGCTGACGTCGCCGCCCTCGGGGAAGAGCATCGAGATGCGGTCAAGGTTCACGACCTGGTACTCGGTGCGGAACGGGTTCTTGAAACCACGGAGCTTGGGAAGCCGCATGTGCATCGGCATCTGCCCGCCCTCGAAGCTCTCCGAGACCTGGTAACGCGCCTTCGTACCCTTGGTGCCGCGGCCCGCGGTCTTTCCCCTCTTGCCGCCCTCGCCGCGACCCACGCGGGTCTTGGCGGTCTTGGCACCGGGAGCTGGACGCAGGTGGTGAACCTTCAGCACCGATGATTCTTTGGCCATGTTCAGTCAACCTCCTCGACGGCAACCAGGTGCCTGACGGTGTTGACCATCCCGCGGATCTCGGGACGGTCCTCCTTGACGACCACGTCATGGACGTGCTTCAGACCGAGGGAACGCAGCGTCTCTCGCTGGTTCTGCAGACCACCGATCCCTGAACGGGTCTGGGTCACTTTCAAGCGTGGCATCAGGCACCAGTCCCTGCAGCGCGCGCGCGCAACATGGCCGCCGGGGCGACGTGCTCGAGGGGCAGACCACGACGTGCGGCCACCTCTTCGGGACGCTCAAGGCCGCGAAGGGCCGCAACCGTCGCATGGACCACGTTGATGGCGTTGTCAGACCCGAGGGACTTGGACAACACATCCTTGATACCGGCGCACTCGAGCACCGCGCGCACCGGGCCGCCGGCGATCACGCCGGTACCAGGAGCGGCTGGACGCAGCAGGACGACGCCTGCCGCAGCCTCACCTTGGACCGGGTGCGGAATCGTGCCCTGGATCCGGGGGACCTTGAAGAACTCCTTCTTGGCCTCCTCGACACCCTTGGCGATTGCCGCGGGAACTTCCTTGGCCTTGCCATAACCGACACCCACGGTGCCGTCGCCGTCGCCGACCACGACGAGCGCGGTGAAGCTGAAGCGACGACCGCCCTTGACGACCTTGGAGACGCGGTTGATGGTCACGACACGCTCAACGAACGCGTTCTTCTCTGGCGCGTTGTCGCGGCCGCGGTTGTCGCGGTCACGACCGCCGCCGCGTCGCTCATTGCGCTCGCCGCCGATCGCACCGCTGGCGGCGCTGGCGCCGGCACCGGTTCCTCGACGCTGGGGACCAGGCATCAGACGTTCCTCTTCTCAGAAATCTCGGACAGCTCGTGCATCACAGGGACAGACCGCCCTCGCGTGCACCATCAGCGATTGCCGCGATGCG
>JAYSQH010000058.1:0-1927 GCA_043721655.1 Phycicoccus sp.
CGCCCGGGCAGCGCGACGGCGAGGGACTGGCTGCGACGCTCGTTCGGTGGCAGGCTGAACTCGATGCCGAGGCGGCTGCCGCTTCGATGATCAACGACCAGGAGCAGGCCCAACGATGAAGGTTTCCATTGATGCCGACCGATGCCAGGGGCACACGCTGTGCAACATGGCCGCACCGGAGATTTTCGGGCTGAGGGACGAGGACGGCCACGCCTACGTGTTGGTCGCCGAAGTCGACGGGGCGCTCCTGGCAGCAGCGCGGCGTGGCGCATCGACGTGCCCCGAGCAGGCGATCATCATCACCGAGGAGTAGCACGGCCGGGTTCGGCGAGGCTCGTCCCGTGGGCATCGCTGCATCGGCGCCCGCTGGCGGATGCCGGGAGATTTTTTTGCAGGCGCGGGTCCATCATCCGGTCGTCACGTTGAACCCGGCTTCACCGGTCGTGGAGTCTGCTGAGCGCGTTCACTTTTCTGGGAACCAGGACACTGCGGTCTGCGTCCCGGGGAGCAAGAGCTGAACAGGCTTGGCCCGGTCGGGGTTCATGATCTCGTCGAGCCGGTCGGCCACGATCTCGGGAGTGACGTTCGGGTCGAGGATCCCGACTGTCTCGACAAAATAGGATCTGGCCACCGCCCCTCCGCCGGCTTTGAGGACCTCGCCGGTGAGGACGCAGCTGTCATGGGCGAGATAGGCCGCGACGGCAGCGACCTGCGCGGGTGGCATGTGCTGCATAACGAAGTCGATGGTCCCGGGGGGCAGCGAGTCACCAGTCTGGGCCAGCATCCTGGTACCGGCCGCCGGCGAAACCGCGTTGACCTTGATCCCCACCGGTTCGCCCTCGACGGCCAGGCAGCGGGTGAGGCCCCAGACAGCAGCTTTGGCCGCGCCGTAGTGCACGTAGTTCGCCACGCCGTACATCCCCGCCGAGACGGTGTTGACGATCCGACCGTGGCCGGAATCAACGAGGTGCGGCCACGCCGCGCGGGCGAGGAACAGACTGCCGAGGTAGTGCACGTCGAGGTACCTGCGGTAGGTGTCGGCGTCGATCGTGCCGAACGGCAGGGAGGCAAAGATGCCTGCGTTGTTGATTACGGCGTCGAGCCTGCCGAACGCATCGAGCGCGGTCGCGACGATCCGAGAGGCGCCGTCTTCGGTAGCGACCGACTCGGTCGAGGCGACCGCACGGCCGCCGGCCTGCTGGATCTCAGCAACGACGTCCTCCGCCGGTTGCGCGGAGGGGTTGTCCCCGTCGGTGTCCCCACCGAGGTCGCACACCACTACGGCCGCGCCGCGCGCAGCCAGCAGCATGGCATCGGCTCGTCCGATGCCGCGGCCTGCTCCGGTGACGATCACCGTTCGGTCGTGGAAATCCATTCGGGCCATGAATGCGTCCTTTTCGTCGGGGAGCTTGTGCAGCGTTCAGGGGTTCAAGGGGTAGAGGGCGACGGCGTTCTCGGTCGCCACAGCGCGAAGCTCCTCGGCCTCGAGCGGCAGCGCGCGGAAGGCGTGGGCGTAGGCTCGGGCGTCGACCATCGGGTAGTTGGTGCCGTACAGCACCCGGTCGATGCCGATCCGGCGCATCAGATCGACCAGGCCCGGCGGGGTGAAGTCGTCCCCGGGGTAGCCGCCTAGTCGCAGGGACGTGTCTGCCCAGACGTTGCGGTGCTTGGCCGTCAGGGCGATCAAGGAGTCCTCCGCACCGAGCGCCAAATGGGCGAGCTGGATCCGAACCTCGGGGTAGGCGGCGCACACTGCGTCAAAGTGCTGCGGGTGTCCCCAGGCGGGTTCACCGCGGCGGGTCGTGGCGCCGGACTCGCTCAGGACAGGGACGTCCAGCTCGCGCGCCAGGCGCCAGACGACCTCCATCCGCTCGTCGTCGGGGTGCACTCCGAGGAACATCGGTGCGATCTTGATACCAGCGGCGCC
>JAYSQH010000059.1:0-13065 GCA_043721655.1 Phycicoccus sp.
GGTTCATGATCTCACTGGGAGCGGACGGAGCGACTCCCCGCCAGCGAGCGGGCCGGCTCACCTCCGGACTGGGACTGCTGCCTGGCGTCATCGTCGACCAGCACTTCGACCAACGATCCCGCTACGGCCGCCTGATGTCGCAGGTGGCCGGATCCCCTGACCTGCTCGGGATGGGTATCGACGAGGACACCGCTGCCCAGATCAGCGATGGCCGTATGCTGACAGTCTTGGGCTCCGGCGCCATCTTCATCGTCGATGGCCGATCAGCAGTCAGTGATATTTCCGAAGCCAGCCGGCTTGCCCCCCTGCTGGTTTCCGGCGCGGTGGTCCACTCACTGCCGGCCGGTGCCACGTTTGACCTGCTGACGGCAGCGCTGACCGGTTTCGTGGAGAAGCACCCAGATGCGATCGTCAAGGCTGCGGCCAAGGCGCGTGGCGACTCGGCTGACGACGGAGCTGCCGAAGAGTCCGGAGAAACCGGCAGGAGTGCACCAGGCCTTACCCACTGAGGAGCAGGCCGTATCCACTGAGGAGCAGCGAATGGCGACCAAACGCCCGACACCAGCCGGACCTGCCTCACCGGACCTGGCCATCGTCGAGTCGCGCGTCTACCGCGGGCCCAACATCTGGTCCTACGAGCCGGCCATTCATCTGGTCCTCGACCTGGGCGGGCTCGAAGACCACCCCAGCAACACCATCGACGGCTTCACCGACCAGCTACTCGCCCTCCTCCCTGGATTGGCGGCGCATACCTGCTCCCGCGGCGTTCCGGGCGGATTCGTTGAGCGACTGCGCGAGGGCACGTGGATGGGGCATGTGGCCGAGCACATCTCTCTGCAGCTGCAGAAGGAGGCCGGACACGACCTGCGCAGGGGCAAGACACGCCAGGTCCCGGGCAAGCGGGGGGTCTACAACGTCGTCTACGGGTACATCGACGAGCGGGTCGGAGTGTCCGCCGGCAAGCTCGCCGTACAACTGGTCAACCATCTGGTCCAGCCAGAGCCGGAGTTCGACTTCGGCGCCGAGCTCGAGCTGTTCCTGAGCCGGGCCGAGCGCACCGCGTTCGGCCCCTCGACCTCAGCCATTCTCGAGGAGGCCGTCTCGCGCGACATCCCCTGGATCCGGCTGAACGAGCACTCGCTGATCCAGCTCGGCCAGGGCGTCCATGCCCAGCGCATCCGGGCCACCATGACGTCGATGACCGGCGCGCTGGCCGTCGACATAGCCAGCGACAAGGAGCTGACCGGCAGGCTCTTGGCCTCTGCCGGGCTGCCGGTGCCGCACAGTGAAGCGGTCCGCAGCGCCGTGGCGGCAGTGGCTGCTGCCGACAGGATCGGATATCCGTGCGTGGTCAAGCCACTGGATGGCAACCACGGCCGCGGGGTATGCCTCAACCTCCCCGACGCCGAGGCTGTGAGGGCCGCCTGGGTGGTCGCCGAAGCCGAGTCGCGCCGGGGCATCTGCATCGTGGAGTCGCTCCTGATCGGACGTGACTACCGATGCCTCATCGTGGGCGGCAAGATGCAGGCCATCGCCGAACGGGTCCCTGCCCACGTGACAGGGGACGGCAAGCACACCGTCGCCGAGCTCCTTGAGATCACCAACTCCGACCCCCGCCGAGGCGTAGGCCACGAGAAGGTCCTGACCAAGATCAAGATCGATGCCGCAGCAATGGATCTGCTTGCCAAACAAGGGTTTGGACTCGAGAGTGTCGCCCCCGAGGGCACGATGGTGAAGCTCGCTCTCACCGGCAATATGTCCACCGGTGGCATCTCGGTTGACCGCACCTTCGACGCACACCCCGACAACGTCGAGATCGCCGAGGAAGCCGCGCGGATGATCGGTCTCGATGTCGCCGGCATCGACTTCATCTGCCCCGACATCGCCTCCCCCGTGCGAGAGACCGGTGGCGCCATCTGCGAGGTCAACGCGGCACCGGGCTTCCGGATGCACACACACCCGACCGTCGGCGAGCCGCAGTACATTGCCAAGCCGGTGATCGACCTGCTGTTCCCGCCGGGCGCTCCGTCGCGCGTGCCGATCATTGCTGTGACCGGCACCAACGGCAAGACCACCACTGCCCGGATGATCGCGCACATCTTCAAGGGCCTCGGTCGCAAGGTCGGCATGACGTCGACCGACGGTGTCGTCATTGACGAACGACTGGTCATCAAGGCCGACGCCTCCGGTCCGAAGTCTGCCCGGATGGTTCTGATGAACCCCCGCGTCGACTTCGCCGTCATGGAGGTCGCCAGAGGCGGCATCCTGCGAGAGGGGCTGGGCTATGACCGGAACGACGTCGCCGTCGTGACCAATGTCGCTCCGGACCACCTCGGTATGCGCGGGATCGACACCCTCAAACAGCTCGCTGACGTCAAAGCAGTTGTCGTTGAAGCCGTTCCGCGTGATGGCTTTGCAGTGCTCAACGCCGACGACGACCTGGTCCGTGCCATGGGCCGTCGTTGCTCAGGCAGCATCGTCTGGTTCTCGCTGCAGCCTCCGGGCTCCAAGGTCCGCGACTTCATCGAAGAGCGTTGCCGCCGAGGTGGGCGCGCCATCGTGCTCGAGCCCACGGAGAAGGGCGACATGATCGTCATCCGGCATGGCCGCCGCAGCATGCAGCTGGCCTGGACCCACCTTCTGCCGTCCACGTTCGGCGGTGCCGCCAGGATGAACGTCGCCAACGCCATGGCGGCAGCCGGCGCTGCGTTCGCGGCTGGTGCCCCGCTCCATGACATCCGGCAGGGACTACGAACCTTCACTACCTCCTACTACCTCTCCCCCGGGCGGATGAACCTGCTCGACGTCAACAACATCGAGGTCGTGGTCGACTACTGCCACAACCCTCCCGGCATGCGCATGCTGGGTGACTTCGTCGAGCTGTACTCTGCGCAAAAGGCGGGTCAGGCAGAACTGGGTAAGGCCTCGCGCATCGGCATGATCGGGGCGGCAGGTGACCGGCGCGACGACGACATCCGCGAGCTGGGCGCCATTGCGGCTGACCACTTCGACGTCATCGTCGTGCGCGAGGACGACCGGCTCCGCGGACGTGAGGCCGGCGTCACGGCAGAGCTCGTCGCCGAGGGGGTGCGTGCCCGGATGGCCGCGGGCGGCGCCCGCTGTCGCCAGGTCGAGATCGTGCTGGAGGAGCTGGCCGCCGTACGCCACTGCATGGCTCGGGCCAACCCTGGCGACCTCGTCGTCCTGTGCGTCGACAAGCATGCGACGGTTCTCGGCGAGCTCGAGACCCTCACGCACCATGCGCAGGCTGGGGCCCACAGCGGCGACACGGCAGGAGACCCCGACATGGACCCGCGCGTGATGCAGGACGCGGCTCAGGCCTCGGGCGACCAGGCATCGCAAGCCTCTGGCGACGAAGCGGCCGTGTCCAACGAGGCTTGACCCTCGAAGTCGTCACACCGAGCTTGGGATCCGGCCTCAGGCCGGCGTTGCACGGTGCGCGTGAGGCTTGAGCTGGACCGTGCGGCGTTCAATGCGTTTGTCCGCGGCCTGCTCGGGCGTCAGCGCAAGGACCCGCTGGACATAGATGCCGGGCAGGTGCACCGCGTCGGCGTCGATCTCTCCCGGCTCGACCAGCTGCTCGACCTCTGCGATGGTGATCCGCCCTGCCATGGCAGCCAAGGGGTTGATGTTGCGCGCGGACAGGCGGAACACCAGGTTGCCGTGCCGGTCGCCCTTCCACGCCCGCACCAGCGCGAAGTCGGCGCTGAGCGCGTGCTCCAGCACGAAAGTCTGTTTCGTACCGTGCCAATCCATCTCTCGGGTCTCCTTGGGGGGCGACGCCTTGGCGATGGACCCGTCGGGCGCATACCGCCACGGCACACCGCCGTCCGCGACCTGGGTGCCCACCCCGGTGGCAGTGAAGAAGGCAGGTATGCCGGCCCCCGCTGCCCGCAGCTTCTCGGCCAATGACCCCTGCGGCGTGAGCTCGACCTCGAGCTCACCGGAGAGGAACTGACGCTCGAACTCCTTGTTCCCGCCGAGGTAGGAGGCGATCACCTTGCGGATCCGTCTGTCCTTCAACAGGATCCCCAGCCCCCAGTCGTCCATGCCGCAGTTGTTGGACACCACCTCAAGATCAGTGACGCCGTTGCGATGAAGCTCGCCGATGAGCACGTTGGGGACACCGCACACTCCGAATCCACCCACCGCCAGCGAAGATCCGTTGACGATCCCGGCGACCGCTTCGGCCGGGCTGTTGACGACTTTGTCCATCATCGGAGCGCCTCGGCGATGCGGTGAAGCGAGGCGCGGTAGGCCTCGTCATCGGTGTCGCCGGAGTGGGAGAGCAAGACGTTGATCAGATCCGCCACGGCAGCCGGCGCCTCACCCTGGTCGAGCATGGTCAGCGCCCGGAACGCGGCCACCGCTGCACTGCCGGGTCGCATCTCCGACAGCTCATCGAGAATCCGGCGCGCCGCGGCGAGGTCACCGACGCTGCGGTAGCACGACGCCTGCTGGATCATCGCCTGATGCCGGTGAGGCTCTCGCAGCCCCGCGCCAATTGCACTGTCATACAGAGCAATTGCCTGCTCGCTGTCACCCGAGCTGTCATACGCGCTGGCCAGCTCGAAGAGCAGTCTCGGGTCTAGCGGATCCGTGTCGGCCAACGCCTGGGCTCCGGTGATCCGCACCTTCGCATCGGGGTTGGCCCGCAGCTCGGCGATCGCCACCTCAGCTTCATGCTCTCCGCGCGCTGCGATCACCTTGCGCCGAATGTCCCTCGGGGAGTCGACGGTGGCGCCGTTTTCCCTGAGCCACCTGTCGAGCACGTCCCGGTCGGCATGCACCATGACCGCGAGGACGTCGCCCTCGTCGGCCGACGCCACCAGTGCCAGTAACCCCTCCAGCTCCGAGGGATACGAGTCGATCTCAGCCACCCCGACCCGTGCCAGGCCGATCCGTAGCTGCGCCTCGAGGTCCTCGGTCCGGCGACCGCGCAGGTAGGCCACCTTGTGCACGGCCGACACCCGGTCGGCCCGTCGGCCGGCCAGCTCGCCGAGCCCCTGCAGGATCTCGTCGGTCCGGTCGCCTGCTGTGCCAAGTCCCAGGTGTACGGCGGACCCGGGCGGCCGCAGGCCCTCGGCCACGCGCAGCAACGCCTCCAGGCCCGCCTCGTTGTGCGCGAGGTCGAGGATGACCGTCGTCCTGCCGCCGCCGTACAGCGGGAGCGAGTACACGTTCATCCGGCCGGGATTGTGCTGAGGGTCAGGTGCAAACGTCCGGAGCCCCTCAACCACCGCCTCTCGTGGCAGACCGAGGCCGAGTGCTGCAGCGGTCGCCGCCAGAGCGTTGGCGATGTTGTGCTCCGAAAGACCCGACAACGTCACCGGCACATCCACGATCGGTGCGAGATGGTCAGGGTCACTGTTGGCACGCAGCACGACGACGTCGCCGTCGAGGACCGTGATGGCACGTCCGCCGACGTTGAAGGACTCGCGCAGGGCCGGCGAGTCGGGGTCGAGGCTGAACACCCAGGGGCGAGCCTTGATGCCGGCCCGCATCGCCCATACCCGCGGGTCGTCGCCGTTGAGCACCACCCAGCCGGTCGGCTTGGTGATCTTGGTGACGACCGCCTTGACCTCGGCCAGCTGGTCAACGGTGTCGATGCCCTGGAGCCCGAGGTGGTCGGCGGAGACGTTGGTGACCACGCTGACGTCGTTGGCGGAGATCCCCACACCCTTTAGGAGTATGCCGCCTCGCGCCGTCTCGAGAATGCCGAGCTGGACGCCCGGAGTCTCGAGGACCATGCGGCCACCCGCCGGTCCGGAGTAGTCGCCCGGCTCCACCGTCTCGCCCTGGACCACCACCCCGTCCGTGGAGCTCCACGCGGTGACCAGCCCAGCCGTCATACCGATGTGCCCGAGAAGGCGTGTCGTCGTCGTCTTGCCGTTGGTGCCGGTTACCGAAGCGACCGGGATCCGCGGCCTGACCACCTGTGGCACCGCGCCCTTCTCGGCAGCGGTGACAGCCGCGATCGCGGCGCTGAGTGCGCCCTCGTGGACGGCCTCCGCAGGGTCGATCAGTGCGCTCAAGGCCGGACCCAGCGACTCCCCCAGCGCCAGACCTCGACCCCTCCACCTCCACGGGAAGGCAACGACCACCTCGTCCCGTGAGCCACCAGTGCGCACCCTGATGCCGAGCCGGGTGGTTCCCGACTCACTGGCGATCCGGCGTACGACCTGGGCCACCATTCTCATGACCGCGCGCTGGCGCTGCTCCGAATCGGGAGCCCCGGGACGGACGCCACGCATTCCCAGCCGCTTGGCGATGGCGCGAAGCGTTCGCTCGTCCGCGCTCAGGTAGCCGGGACAGTCCACGATGATCTTGATCGCGGGCCGGGCGAAGTACAGGTTGGGCCCCTCCAACACCCTGACCTCGGTGACCGTCACACGAGGAGCCGTGCTCATGCCGGTTAGTTACCCATGGCGTGAAAGCCGCCGTCGACGTGGATGATCTCGCCGGTGGTGGCCGGGAACCAGTCGGACAACAGTGCAACGCAAGCCTTCGCCGTGGGTACCGCGTCATTGACGTCCCAGCCCAGAGGGGAACGTTCGCTCCAGGCCTGTTCGAGGGCCTTGAACCCGGGAACGGACTTGGCTGCCGTGGTCTTGATCGGTCCGGCCGCCACGAGGTTCACCCGCACGCCTTGGGGGCCGAGATCGCGGGCACAGTAGCGGCTGGTCGACTCGAACGCAGACTTCGCCACACCCATCCAGTCGTACACCGGCCATGCGTACTTCGCGTCGAAGGTCAGGCCGACGATGCTGCCGCCGTGTGACATCAACGGAAGCGCGCCAACCGCAAGTGCCTTAAGGGAGTATGCCGACGCGTGCAGCGCCGTCCCGACGTCCTCCCAGGAGGCCCCGAGGAAGTTGAAGGCGCCCTGCGGCGCGAAACCGATCGAATGAAGCACGCCATCGAGGCGGTCGACGTGCTCGCCGACCCTCTCAGCCAGGGTGTCGATGTGCTCCGGGTTGGTCACGTCCAGCTCGATGACCGGCGGCGTCGACGGCAGTCGCCGAGCAATCGCCTGGGTGATCTTCATGGCCCGCCCGAACGAGGTCAGCACCACCTCGGCGCCCTGCTCCTGTGCCAGCTTGGCTACGTGAAAAGCGATCGAGGAGTCCATGAGAACGCCCGTGATCAGTAGCTTCTTGCCGTCCAACAACATGCGCTGTCCTTCCGTGGGTGCTGAGTTCAGTGGCCTGTGAGGTCAGTGACCCATGCCAAGACCGCCGTCGACCGGGATGACGGCGCCAGTGATGTACGCCGCGTCCGCCGACGCGATGAATCTAACGGCTGCAGCGACTTCATGCGAAAGGGCGAATCGGCCCGCGGGGATGCCGGCGAGGTACGTCTTCTTGAGATCCTCGGGAAGCTCGGCGGTCATGTCGGTCTCGACAAAGCCCGGGGCGACGACGTTGGCGGTGATACCGCGCCCACCAAGCTCTCGCGAGATCGAACGCGCCAGGCCCACCAGTGCTGACTTGCTCGCCGAGTAGTTCGCCTGTCCGGCGGAACCGTAGAGGCCGACCACGCTGGAGATGAACACGATGCGGCCCCTGCGCTGCTTGATCATGCCCTTGCTGGCGCGCCGTGCGCAGCGAAAAGCGCCGGCCAGGTTGGTGTCGATCACCGCGTCGAAGTCCTCGTCGCTCATCCGCATCAGCAGCCCGTCACGGGTGATGCCGGCGTTCGCCACGAGCACCTCTATCGGCCCCCCGAGCTTGTCCTCAGCGGCTGAGAACGCGGCATCCACCGAGCTGCTGTCGGTCACGTCGCAGATCACGCCGACCAGGCCCTCTGGAGGCTCACCGGATCGGTGGGTGATCACGACATTGTCGCCAGCCTCCTGGAAGGCCCGGGCGATCGTCAGGCCGATGCCGCGGTTGCCTCCCGTGATCAACACGTTCCGAGGGTCAGCCATCAGGTCCTCCAGCAGGTCGGGGTCGGACAAAGTCGGTCAACGGGTGCGCCTGTTGTTCTGGGGCGTTCATTCTGTTCGGGGGCGTTCATTCTGTTCGGGGGCGTTCTTTACGGCGGCAGGCACTCGGGACGTTAGCCGACTACCCACGGGTACGCCGCATGCCGGATATCGTTGCAGGGTGAGAAAGCGCGGTTCCCCTCCCCCACAGATATTCGCCGTCACAGGGCTGCCCGCCTCGCTCAGGGATGACCAGGACGCCCGGATGCGCCGCTATCTGGTGTCGATGGGCGTCCGCACTGCGTGTTTCCTTCTCGCGGTCGTCGCCATAGCCGTGCTCCACTGGGCGATCGTCGGCTGGATCCTGGTGGTCGCCGCGGTCATTCTCCCCTACATCGCCGTCGTGATGGCCAATGCCACGAGGTCCATGCGGAGCACGTACCGTGGAGAGGTGCCGCCGAGCACGGCCAAGCCGGCACAGCTCTCACCCCCCGTTACGGACGAGGAACCACCTGAATGACTCCTAGCGTGACCCGCCCCAAGGGCCCCCGCTGCAGCGCCAAGGGCTGCCGCGCGGACGCCGCCTACGGCATCTTGTGGAACAACCCCAAGCTGCACACGCCCGAGCGGCGCAAGATCTGGCTGGCCTGCGACGAACACGCCGACCCGCTCTCAGAGTTCCTGGCCAAGCGAGGCTTCCTGAAGGACGCAGTCCCGGTGTCGGAGCTCAGCGCTGAAATAGGCGTTGAAACGGGCGCCGAGGCTGGCTCAGACCAGCTCGGCTGATCCCCGTCAGTTCCCGTCAGACTCGTCGGCACCCGTGCGCAACCGTCAGCCGCCGATGGCCGACATCGGCCGATCAGGCTGGACGAAGTCTGGCTTGCCAATCCCGTGGCCCCGGGCCTTGCGCCACATCTCGGCCTGGATCAGGTGTGCCAGCTCGGCATCTGAGGCACCTTCGCGCAACGGACCCCGCAGGTCAACCTCACCCTTGGCGAACAGGCAGTTGCGGACCTGGCCGTCCGCGGTCAGCCGGACCCGGTCGCAGGCGGCGCAGAACGGTGCCGAGACGCTGGCGATGATCCCGACGGTCGCCGGCCCACCGTCAACCAGGTAGAGCTCAGCGGGCGCACTCCCCCGGGTCTTGTCCGGCATCGGAGTCAGGGTGAACCGGGCGGACAGCTGGCTCCGGATCTCGTCGGCGGTGACCATCAGATCTCGCTGCCAGGCGTGCTGGGCGTCCAGCGGCATCTGTTCGATGAACCGGAGCCGGTAGTCGCGGTCGAGGCACCACTGCAGGACGTCGGCGGCGCTGTGGTCGTTGATGCCCCGCATGGCGACGGCGTTGACCTTGACCGGGGTCAGCCCGGCCGATGCAGCCGCCTTCAGGCCCTTCTCGACGTCGGCCAGGCGGTCGCGCCGGGTGAGGTTGAAGAACTCCTGCTGGTCGATCGTGTCAAGGCTGACATTCACCCGGTCCAGACCTGCTGCGGCCAGTGGCCCGGCGAGCCGGTCGAGCCCAACTCCGTTGGTGGTCATGGCGATCAACGGCCGTGGCATCAGCGCGGCAATACCCTCCACCAGCGCGGGCAGGGAACGATGCAGGAGCGGCTCGCCGCCGGTGAGGCGGACCTGCCGCACCCCCAGCCCAACGAACACGGCAACGATCCGCAGCATCTCCTCATCACTGAGCATCTCCGGCTTGGCCATCCACGGCAGACCCTCGGCCGGCATGCAGTACGTGCAGCGCAAGTTGCAGCGATCGGTGACAGAGACCCGCAGATCCGAGGCGAATCGCCCGAAGGTATCGGGCATGCCCGTGGGTGCAGTCGTGGCGATCGGAACGGTCGTCATAACCGCAAGCGTAAACGGGTACCTTCGTCTGGTGCTACGACTGATGCTGTCGCGTCGTTGGCTCGCCGCGCTGTCGGTCGCCACGCTCTTCGCCGTCGCCTGCTTCTTCCTCGGCCAGTGGCAGTGGCGTCGGCACGAGGACAAGGCCGCGAGAGCCCAGCGGATCAACAGCCACTACCTGGGCACCCCCGTTCCCCTCTCGCACGTCCTGCCAGGACCCGACGCCGGTCTGCCCCGCGCGGAGGAGTGGACGCTGGTCACCGAGACCGGGCGGTATGCCGACCAGAGCCTCGTGCTCGTACGCAACCGTCCGAACCACGGCGTGTTCGGCTACGAAGTTGTCGTCCCCCTGCGGATCGCCAACGGTGCGTCACTCCTGGTCGATCGGGGTTGGATTCCCAACGGCCCCAGCGCAACACAGCCGTCAACGGTGCCCACCACTCCCTCGGGAGACATCACCGTCACCGGCTGGCTGCGGTTGGGTGAGCCGAGCTTTGACCGACAGATGCCGACGGGACAGCTCGCGTCGATCAACATCGCCGAAGCCCGGGCACAGACCGGCACCCCGCTGTACGGCGCATACCTGATCGCCCGCAACGAAGCCGGGTCACCCGGTCAGCAGATCGCGCGTCCGCAAGCCCTCGAGGAACCGGATACCGACGAGGGACCGCACCTGGCCTACGCGCTGCAGTGGTGGCTCGCCTCTCCGGTCGGCTTCGTCATGGTCTTCTTCGGTGCCCGGCGCGAGCTTCTTGACGGCTCCGGATCGACCATGCCAGCTCCGGGCGGCTCCTCAGCCTCGCCGGTGCCCGCCCCGGCCCGGAAGACCCGCAAGGTCCGGATCTGGGACGAAGAGGACGGATAACGGGCACCGACGTGGAGCCAGGCATCGGCTTCGGTGACCTCGAGGACAGGTCCACCTGCAAGCCCTGCCTGCGAGGCGGCGTGCAAGCATGAGCGCATGAACCTTGACCTGCAGGACCGTGTCTTCGTCACCGGCGCCTCGCGCGGCCTGGGCTTCGCGACCGCGGAAGAGCTGGTCGCGGACGGTGCACGCGTGGTCATCGCCTCCCGGTCCGAGGACAGCATCAATACCGCCGCCATCGCGTTGGAGGCGCCGGACCGGGTCATTGCAGTCGCTGCGGACCTGGCTGACGTCAATACTGCCGAGCGTCTTGTCGCAGTGGCGATGGAACGCTTTGGCCAGCTCGATGGCGCCGTGATCAGCGTGGGAGGCCCACCACCGGGGACGGCGGCCGAGGTGGGCGACGACGCCTGGCGCGCCGCCTTCGAGTCGGTGTTCCTGGGTCCGTTGCGCCTGGCCAAGGCAGTGCTCTCCGCGACGGACGCAGCAGTGAGCGTCACCATCGTGCTCTCGACGTCGGTGCGCAGCCCCATCGCGGGACTCGCCGTCTCCAACGGCCTGCGCCCGGGACTGGCGATGGTCGCCAAGACCCTGGCTGACGAGTACGGCCACAACGGCTCCAGGGTCAACGTCGTGCTCCCGGGCCGGATCGCCACAGACCGGATGCAGCAGCTCGACGACGCATCGGGAGACGCAGAGGAGTCACGACGCCGCAACAGCGCCAACATCCCTCTGGGTCGCTATGGCGAGCCGGAGGAGTTCGGGCGGGTCGCAGCCTTCATCACCTCTCCGGCCGCCTCATACATCTCGGGTTCGGTGATCACCGTCGACGGCGGGGTCACGCGCAGCCTCTGAGCCAGGCGGAGCAGGCCTACGGCAAAGCGTTGGCCTCATTGATTTGCTCGGCGAACTGCGTGTTGTAGAGATCTGCATAGAGTCCGCCATGGGCCAGCAGCTCATGGTGCTTGCCGCGTTCGACGATCCGTCCATCGGCCACGACCAGTATCTGGTCGGCTCCACGCACGGTGGACAGGCGGTGCGCAATGACCAGAGCCGTCCGTCCCGAGAGCGCGGTGTCCAAGGCCCTCTGGACGGCCAGCTCAGACTCGCTGTCGAGATGGGCCGTGGCCTCGTCAAGGACCACCAGGCCCGGTCCCTTCAGCAGCAGCCTGGCAATGGCCAGCCGTTGCTTCTCACCACCGGAGAGGCGGTGTCCGCGATCGCCCACGACGGTGTCCAGACCCTCAGGGAGGCCCGAGACCAGCTCCCACACCTGAGCGGACTTCAGGACGGAGACCATCTGCTCCTCGGTGGCTCCTGGCCTGGCGTAGGCCAGGTTGGCCCGGATGGTGTCGTGGAACAGGTGCGCATCCTGGGTGACCACGCCGACGACGTCGTGGAGCGAAGCCAGAGTTGCCTCACGCAGGTCAACCCCGTCGAGACGGACCTGGCCGGCGGTCGGGTCATACAAGCGGGCCACCAGGCTGGTGATGGTGGTCTTGCCCGCGCCGCTGGGACCCACCAGGGCGACCAGCTGACCGGGCTGTATCGAGAAGGTCACGTCGTGCAGAACGGAACCGCCCCCTCGCCGGTCACCAGAGGCAACCGTCTCGAGCGAGACCAGCGAGACCTCGTCTGCCGATGGGTAGCGGAACCCGACGCCGTCGAACTCGACCGAAACCGGACGCCGTTGCAGTTCAACCGGGTTGGCCGCCTCCTTGACCAGCGGCTGGAGGTCCAGCACCTCGAACACCCGCTCGAACGACACCAGTGCCGTCATGACGTCGACCCGCACGTTGGACAGTGCCGTCAGCGGCCCGTAGAGCCGGCCGAGAAGAGCCGCCAGCACCACCAGCTCACCCACCGTGAGTGTCTGGTTGACCGCCATGACACCGCCGGCACCGTAGATGAACGCCGTGGCCAACGAGGCCACCAGCGTCAGCGCGACGAAGAAGACCGTGCGGCTCAGAGCGATCTTGACCCCGACGTCGCGCACTCGTCCGGCTCGCTCGGCATACTGCTCGTCCTCAATCGTGGGAGTTCCGAACAGCTTGACCAGCAACGCCCCGGCGACGTTGAACCTCTCGGTCATCCGGGTCCCCAGCTCAGCGTTCAGGCCCATGGCCTCGTGGCTCAAACCGGCAAGGCGACGGCCCATGACCCGGGCCGGGATCAGGAAGAACGGCAAGAGAGCCAACGCGCCCAGCGTCAGCACCCAGGACTTCGTTGCCATGGCCGTGATGATGAAGAGCAGCGAAACGACGTTGCTGACAACACCGGAAAGCGTTGAGGTGAAGGCCTGCTGGGCCCCGATGACGTCGTTGTTGAGGCGACTCACGAGAGCCCCTGTCTGCGCCCGGGTGAAGAAGGCGATCGGCTGCTTCAGCACGTGGGTGAA
>JAYSQH010000060.1:0-2037 GCA_043721655.1 Phycicoccus sp.
GCTCGCCACGAGCCAGCATCGGCTTGAGGATGGACGCCGCGTCGATTGCTCCCTCGGCCGCGCCGGCACCGACGAGGGTGTGGATCTCGTCGATGAACAGGACGATGTCGCCACGGGTCCTGATCTCCTTGAGGACCTTCTTCAGCCGCTCCTCGAAGTCACCGCGGTAACGCGAACCGGCAACAAGGGCACCAAGATCCAGCGTGTAGATCTGCTTGTCCTTGAGCGTCTCGGGCACCTCGCCCTTGACGATGTCCTGGGCCAGCCCCTCGACGACGGCGGTCTTGCCGACGCCTGGCTCGCCGATCAGGATCGGGTTGTTCTTGGTTCTTCGGGACAGCACCTGCATGACCCGTTCGATCTCCTTGCCGCGACCGATGACAGGGTCGAGCTTGCCCTCACGGGCGTCCTGGGTCAGGTTGCGACCGAACTGGTCAAGGACCAGCGATCCGGCTGGGGTGCCTTCGGCCGGACCGACGCCGACGCCCTGTGGCTCCTTGCCCTGGTAGCCGCTGAGCAGCTGGATGACCTGCTGGCGGACCCGATTGAGGTCGGCGCCGAGCTTGACCAGCACCTGGGCGGCAACGCCCTCGCCCTCACGGATCAGGCCGAGCAGGATGTGCTCGGTCCCGATGTAGTTGTGGCCCAGCTGCAGCGCCTCACGCAGGCTCAGCTCGAGGACCTTCTTGGCACGCGGGGTAAAGGGAATGTGGCCGGACGGGGCCTGCTGACCCTGGCCAATGATCTCCTGCACCTGCTCACGCACGGCATCCAGGGAGATACCAAGGCTCTCAAGTGCCTTGGCAGCGACGCCCTCACCCTCGTGGATCAGGCCGAGCAGAATGTGCTCGGTCCCGATGTAGTTGTGGTTGAGCATGCGCGCTTCTTCCTGCGCAAGCACGACCACACGGCGGGCTCGGTCAGTAAACCGTTCAAACATCGCTCTTGCTCCTCGCTGTCGAGATACCTCGATGCTACTTGTGCTCAGCCACCCGCGCTCAAGGAGCGCCACACTGATGCGTGAACGGGACAACGACCCGGTATGCCGGTCTGTTCCGTCCCTTGAGCCCCGTCGGCTCATGTTCGCCCTCGGCGTAGGCGTGGACTCACTCTTGGTGCCCGTTGGCCACCGGTGGCATAGTCAACAGCCATCGGGACTGTAACCCGCCCCGCGTACGTTCATCACAACCGAGGAGACCACCATGGCCACGACTCGAACCGCCCACGCCCACTGGGAGGGGTCCTTGATAGAGGGCGCCGGCCAGGTCACCCTCGAGTCCTCGGGGGTCGGCACGTTTGACGTGAGCTGGCCCTCTCGCGCAGAGAAGGCGAACGGCAAGACCAGCCCCGAGGAGCTGCTTGGTGCGGCCCACGCGACCTGCTTCTCGATGGCTCTGTCGAACGGGCTCGCCAAGGCCGGCACTCCGCCGACCGCGATCGACACGTCGGCCGACGTCACGTTCCAGCCGGGCACGGGGATCACCGGGATCGTCCTCCGGGTGAGCGGCTCGGTGCCCGGCATCACTGCTGCTGAGTTCACTGCGGCCGCCCAGGACGCCAAGGCCAACTGCCCGGTGAGCGGGGCGCTGAAGGCCGAGCTGATCAGCCTCGAGGTGGGCGACTTCTCCGGCTGAGACGCAGGGTCTTGAACCCCGGTCAGCGGCGGCGCTGGCAGCGACCGCACCAGAACAGGTTGCGTCCGGCAACCAGCTGGGTGCGGACTCTGGAGCCGCACACGTGACACGGCTCGCCGGTCCGCTTGTAGAGGTAGAAACGACGTTCGAAGCGGTCACCAAGGCGCGCCCCGGTGACCGCAGCCGTATGCGCGGCCGCCGAGCCGTCCGCGACCTCGGCCAGGGCCTCTGCCACCTGGTCTTCCATCGTGACGATCTGGCCGAATGCCACTCCGAGCGGCATCAGCTCGACCAGGTCGTCCCAGATGGCCTGCCACGTGGCCGGCCGAATCTCACGACCGGGCCGGAACGGGTCGACCCGATGCCGGAACAGCACCTCGCACCGATAGACGTTGCCCACCCC
>JAYSQH010000061.1:0-1710 GCA_043721655.1 Phycicoccus sp.
CACGCCCTGGGTTCCGGCCCGGTCGAGACGCTGCGACGCGTGACGCTGCCGTTGATTGCGCCCGGTCTCGGCGCCGGAACAGCGTTGGTATTCCTCGCGATCGTCACCGAGCTGACCGCCACGTTGCTGCTCGCGCCGATCGGCACCCGGACTCTGGCCACCCAGTTCTGGAGCAACACCAGCAGCATTGCCTATGGAGCCGCAGCTCCGTACGCCGCCCTCATGGTCATCCTGTCGGCACCGGTGACCGTCCTACTTACTCGTGACCGCTGGGGGTCGATGCCCGTATGACCGCCATCGCCGTGCGCAACCTGACCAAGAGCTTCGACTCCACGGAGGTCCTGCGCGGCATCGACCTCACGGTGCCCGAGGAGAGTGTGACCGCGATCCTCGGCCCCTCCGGTTGCGGCAAGACCACGTTGCTGCGCCTCATCGCCGGCTTCGACGCGCCGGACTCGGGCGAGATCGCCCTGAGCGGGCAGATGGTCTGCGGGCAAAGCCGATTCGTCGCCCCCCAGCACCGCCGCGTGGGCTACGTGCCGCAGGAGGGCGCGCTCTTCCCGCACCTTGACGTCGCCGCCAACATCGGTTTCGGACTGAGCAGCCGCGAGCGCCGCGACGGCCGACGGGTCGAGGAGCTGCTGTCGCTGGTGGGGCTCGAATCCGCTGTGCGGCAACGCTTTCCACACCAGCTGTCGGGTGGTCAGCAGCAGCGGGTTGCCCTTGCTCGTGCCCTGGCGCCTCGCCCGACGTTGATCCTGCTGGACGAGCCGTTCTCGTCGCTCGACGCGGCGCTTCGCGAAGGCACCGGTCGGGCGGTTCTCGAGGCGCTGAAGGCGACCCACACCACGGCCCTGCTGGTCACCCATGACCAGTCCGAAGCCCTGTCGCTGGCTGACCAGGTGGCCGTGATGCGCGACGGTGCCCTCGCGCAGGTGGGTACCCCGCACGAGGTGTATCGCGCCCCCGCCGACCTCGGGGTGGCCGAGTTCGTCGGTGCGGCGGTGGTGGTCGAAGCCGACGTCGTTGACGGTTCGGCGGCTTCGGACCTGGGCCCACTTCACGTGCTGCCCGGCTTCGGCGCCGGGCCCGCACGGTTGCTGGTGCGCCCGGAGCAGATCGAGCTGGTCGGCCCCTGGAAGCCGGGCGTCGAGGCGCGAGTGGTCGACGTGAGCTATTTCGGCCACGATGCGGCACTGCACCTCGAGCTCGTGGCGTCAGGGCGACGCGTGACCGCTCGGGTCTCCGGTACGTCGGTCCCGGTGCCCGACACGTTGGTGCGGGTCAGCGTGACGGGACCCGTCGCGGCATACCGCCCTGAAGTCTGAGATTCAGGCGCGGCGTCACGACGTCGAGGGCCTGGGCCTGAACAGGTGGCCCTCGGGGTCACCGATACGTCCCCGGAACCGGCCAGGACAGGACGTCCCCGATGCCCTCCCCGTCGTCCTGGACCCGTTGATCTGGCTGGCCGGCCGCAACAACGGAAAGGTTGTACTGGCTGGTGCTGTCGTCGGCCAGATATGAGCTGTGGCCGGTGACTTCGTCGAAGTGGCGGAGCTCGCCGGTCAGCGGGTCGACGACCGTCGACTCCCGCGCGGACGCGTGATCGACCCCCGCCAGGTGCGAGGGGTCGACACCGAAGTAGCCGAGGTCGCCCACCGGGTCCTGCCTGGCCTCGATGTAGTGCGTGTGACCGGGCGCAAGGTTCAG
>JAYSQH010000062.1:0-2455 GCA_043721655.1 Phycicoccus sp.
AGATCCCTGGCCTGGTCGGCATACCAATCCAGAATTCGTTGGTGCAGAAGGGAACTGGGCACCGCTCAGACGTAGCGCTCGAGAATGCTCGACTCGGCCAGTCGGGAGAGACCCTCGCGAACCGCGCGGGCGCGACCTTCACCGACGCCTTCGACGGCCATCAAGTCCTCAAGGTTGGCGGACAGGAGCTTCTGGAGGTTCTCGAAGTGGTCGACGAGTCGCTCGACGATGGCCCCGGGCAGCCGCGGCACCTTGGTCAGGAGCCGGTAGCCTCGCGGGCTGACTGCTGCGTCGAGGGCGTCACCGACGACGGTGAACCCGACGGCCTTGGCGCCCGCTGCCAGGTCGAGCAGCTCGATGGAGGTGAGCTCCATCAGATCGGCCAGGACCTGTTCGACGGTACCGGCGTTGTGGGCAGCCTCGAGGTAGTCGCGGATCACGAGCTCGCGGTCGTTGCCCAGACCGCCGGTCAGCTCCTCGAGCTGAAGAGTCAGCAGCCGGCCGTCGGTGCCGAGCTCGACCACATAGCTGTCGATCTCTTCGCTGATCCGTCGAACCATCTCGAGCCGCCGGAGCACAGATGCGACGTCGCGAACGGTGACCAGGTCCTCGATCTCGAGGGCCGACAACGTACCGGTGACCTCGTCTAGCCGCGACTTGTAGCGCTCGAGAGTCTGCAGGGCCTGGTTGGCACGGGAAAGGATCGCGCTCGACTCTTCGAGCACATGACGCCGACCGTCGACGTAGAGGGCCACGATCTGCATGGACTGGCTCACGGAGACCACCGGGAAACCGGTCTGCTTGGCGACGCGCTCGGCCGTGCGGTGCCGGGTGCCGGACTCGTTGGTCTCGATCGACGGGTCGGGCAACAGCTGCGTGGCGGCGCGCAAGATGCGCGAGCCATCGCGATCGAGCACGATGGCACCGTCCATCTTGGCGAGCTCGCGCAGCCGCGTGCTCGAGAACTCGATGTCCAATGGAAAACCACCGGTCGACATTGCTTCGACGGTCTTGTCGTTGCCGAGCACGATCAGCGCACCGGTGCGTCCGCGCAGGATCCGCTCCAGTCCATCTCGCAGCTCGGTCCCCGGTGCCACAGCCGCCAAGGTGGCGCGGAGCAACTCGTCGTCGCTTCGTTCCACAGTGATCGTTGTCCCCTCAGGCGGCAGCTGGTGGGATCCGGCTGTCCGGATCCCGTCGGGTCGGGCACGCAGTGTCAGGCGCATGTCAGGCTGCCGGGAAGTCTAGCGGGCCGGGGGTGTTTGGGACGGGCTGTGACCCACCCGTGACCTGGTCAGCACACGGGCTGGGTCATCAGGTGGACCGCCTGGAAGATGTCGGAGACCTCGATGACCTTCATTCCCTCAGGGGAGGGGCCGTTGCCGATCGAGCCGTGGGGCACGACCGCCTTGCGAAAGCCGAGTCGTGCCACTTCTGCGAGGCGGCGGGGGATACCGGTGACAGCCCGGATCTCGCCGGCCAGACCCACCTCGCCCAGAGCCACCGTGCCGTGCGGGAGCGCCCTGTCGGCCACCGAGCTGGCCATGGCTAACGCGATCGCGAGGTCTGCAGAGGGCTCGGCGACCTTGACGCCGCCGACCGTCGAGACGTAGCAGTCGGCCTGCCGGACCGGGAGGCCGACGCGCTTGTCGAGGACGGCAAGGATCATCGCGACCCGGGAGCTGTCCAGCCCGCTGGTCGTTCGCCGCGGTAAGGACGCGGTGGTACCCGAGAGCAGCGCCTGCACCTCGGTGACCAGTGGCCGCCTGCCTTCGAGCGTGACGGTGACGCAGGTGCCCGGCACGACGAGGTCGCGACTCGACAGGAACAGGCCGCTGGGGTCGGGCAGCCCGACGATACCCACGTCGGACAGGTCGAAACAGCCCACCTCGTCCGTGGGTCCGTAGCGGTTCTTGACCGCGCGTACGAGCCGGAGGCGCGAATGTCGGTCGCCCTCGAACTGGATCACCACATCGACCAGATGCTCGAGAACCCGCGGCCCCGCGATCGAGCCGTCCTTGGTCACGTGGCCGACCAGCAGGATTGAGATGCCCTGGGACTTGGCCAGCTGGATCAACGAGGCTGCGACCTCGCGCACCTGTGAGACGTTGCCGGCAGATCCCTCGACCTCACCGCTCGCGATGGTCTGGACGGAGTCGATGATGACGAGATCTGGGCTGATCTGGCCGATCTGGCCGAGCACGCTGGCCAGGTCGGTCTCGGCAGCCAGGAAGAGGTTCTTGGCCATGGCCTCGATGCGCTCGGCCCGCACCCGGACCTGTGCGGCCGACTCCTCACCGCTGACGTAGAGAACGGTCTGGCCTGTTCTGGCGGCTCTGGCGGCGACGTCGAGCAGCAGCGTCGACTTGCCGATGCCGGGCTCGCCTGCGACCAGGACAACGGCCCCGCGGACCAGGCCCCCACCAAGGACGCGGTCGAACTCGCTGACACCGGT
>JAYSQH010000063.1:0-1538 GCA_043721655.1 Phycicoccus sp.
GCCTCGGCCGGCTCGCCGCGTGGACTTTGCTGTATGTCGTAGCCACCCAACTGGCGTACCTGGTCCTTACCCGGCTCGCCACTGCTGTCGATCAGTTGCCCCAGTACGCCACTGCCTTCCTCGTCTGGCAGCTCCCGTACGCCGTGGTCGCCGTCTCGGTCCTTACCGCTCTGCTCCCGCGGATGTCACGCCACGCCGTGGAGGAACGACTGGACCTGATGGGCCATGACCTCGATCAGGGGCTGCGACTCAGCGCCGTGCTCATCATCCCCGCAGCACTGGCACTCGTCGTGCTCGGCCAGCCCGTGGCCGTCGCCTTGTTCGCGCACGGCCAGACCACATACGCCCAAGCCGACCAGATCGGCAGCGTCCTGGCCGTGTTCGGCCTCGGACTGCTGCCCTTCAGCATCTACCAAGTGCAGTCTCGGGCCTTCTACGCCCTCGGCGACACCAAGACCCCTGCCCTGGTCCAGGTCTTTGTCTCAACCGCAATGGTCCTGGTCGACCTCGTCGCATCCGCGACACTGCCAGCCCATACGCGAATCTACGGACTGGCCGTCGGCCTCGTCGTCGCCAACTGCTTCGGCGCCGTAGTCACGACCACTCTGGTGCGCCGTCGATTCGGATCCTCACCGCTCACCGGCACCCGAACCGATCCCGGAACCCGGCACTCCATGATCGGCGCACTGACCCGGATGACAGTCGCAGGACTGGCTGGGGCTGCAACCGCCGCCGCAGCCGCCGCAATCCTGGCACCGGCTCTACCCACAAGCTGGTTTGGCGCAGCCCTTGTTGTCACCCTGGCAGGTGTGGGCGACCTAGCCATCTACTGGGCCGTCCTGCGCCTTCTGGGTGTGGACGAGGCGCGCGCAGCCACAGCGAAGCCCGCCCGTGGTCGACGTCCTGCGCGTCCCTGACCAGTTAGCCATCGGCTACGGGACCACACCAAGCACGCCACGCTCGCGTTCCCGGTGGGGAATTACGTGAGCGCCGACAGAATTCGCGCACGGTGCTGAACAGGCCCGAGCTACGCGCTGCCTCAGCGCCTCCGAAATCACCTATATGCCCTGCCCCCGCGACTGTTAGCCAGTGAGCTCGTGGTTGCGTGCGCCCGAAGGAACAGGAGAGTTCGACGAAGCCGAGGTTGATCAACCATCGGAGGAAGCTCAGGATGCGGTCTGCACAAAGCATCGTGAGGAAGGGCCAGCTACAGGACAACGTGATCTCTGGCGTTATGGCGAGATTTCGACTCAGCCTTGCACCGGGTAGCGCGATCGACAGCTCGAAGCCGCCCCAGGTCAGCCGCAAGGGATGCCCGGTGCCGTCCACAACCCGCTTTTCCACGAGCAGGTTCTTGCTACGCCTGGCTCGGACGTCACGGGATACGCCGCCCCAGTCTATGGCCTCGGTGCTATAGCTCTTGCCACCCCTCGAGTGCGACGACTGCACGCGACGATAATCGCGTGCGGATCACCCTGGAGACGCAGAAACCCGGTGACACGCGAGGCAACCGTCCCGACCGCCATCGTACGGGTGTC
>JAYSQH010000064.1:0-15292 GCA_043721655.1 Phycicoccus sp.
AACGCGGACATGAACGTCAACGCGATCACGGGCACCATCGCCTTGTCACGCAGGATGTCCAGGTATGACGTCCGGATCGGTGCGCCGTCCGTCTCGCTGACGGGGTGGTTGACCTTGGCGCTCACGTGGCGAAGGGGCCCGAGAAGAACGGCAAGGGGCGCCAGGAAGCTGAGCGCGTTGCCCAGATAGATCGCGACGAACGTCCCCGGTCGATGGACGTCGACGATGGACCCCGCGAGCAGGCCTCCGATGCCGATACCCAGGTTGACCAGGGTGAAGTTGATCCCGAAGTAGCGCTGCCGGATGGCCGAGGGCACCACCGCCCCGATCATGGCGTTGAAGCCGGGCCAGAAGATGCCACCGGCAGCGCCGAGCAGGCCCAGGGCCACCGCAGCCATCAGAGGGGTGGAAGAGAACGCGAGCAGGACGTTGCCGAGCATCTGCGCCGTCATGCCGGCGAGAATGATGCGTCGGGCGCCGAGCCGGTCGATCAGGGCGCCGGCTGGCCCGACGACGGCCATCCCGACGACGGCCGGCACCGCCAGCAGGCTGCCGGCGGTCTCGATCGTGAACCCGCGCACCTCGTTCAGATAGATGAAGCCGAACGGCAGCACCAGCCCCGTGCCCAGCGTCTCGACCGCAACCGTGGACAGCAGGAACTTGCCATCGCGTGGCAGGTCGTTCCAGAACGATGCCAGCGAGGGGCGCTCACGTGCGGGGGCAGTCACGGGCACGAGTATGGCGAATGCACCCGCAGTCCCCAAACGGGTTTATGACGTCGTCACCCGTTTCGGCTCCGATGACAGGGTGGTCGGTAAATCGGCTGGCGGTAACGGTTAGCCTTGGGGCTAGCGCAACGTGCGCCATCGCGCCGTCCCCTTCTTGTGGGTTGCGGTCGACACATGAGCAAGAGGTGGGTTGTGCCTTCAGGCAAGGTCAAGTGGTATGACGCCGAAAAGGGCTTCGGCTTCCTGAGCGACGACGATGGCGCCGACGTGTTCCTGCACGCGGATGCTTTGCCCGCGGGCGTCACGACCCTCAAGGGCGGTACCCGCGTCGAGTTCGGCGTCGTCGAGGGCCGGCGCGGCGCACAGGCGCTGTCCTTGCGCGTGCTCGACCCGGCTCCGTCGGTGGCGGCCTCGGTCGCCGCCAAGAACCGCACCTCGCCCGAGGCGCTGACGATCATCGTGGAGGACGTCATCAAGCTCCTCGACAGCGTCTCCACCACGCTGCATCGTGGCAAGTACCCGGACAAGGCAGCAGCAGCCAAGGTCGCCAAGGTGCTACGCGGAATCGCGGACCAGCTCGAGACCGGCGCCTGAGCCGATGGCAACCAAGGCCGACGCCATCCTGGCCGCCGCGGTGGACCAGGCCCGTGAGGCCGCCGTGGGTATCGCCGAGCCAGGCACGGTGGGCGAGCACATCGGCATGGTGATGGACGCCGAACGTCTCGCCACCCACTACTTCGCCTGCACCGCCACGGCATACCCGGGATGGCGGTGGGCGATCACTCTCGCGCGGGTGCCACGCGGCAAGGCAGCCACGGTCTGCGAGACCAGCCTGGTGCCCGGCGAGGGCGCACTGCTCTCGCCCGAGTGGCTGCCCTATGACCAGCGGCTGGCTCCCGGCGACATCGGAGCCGGCGACGTGCTCCCGTACATCGAGGACGACCAGCGTCTGGAGCCAGGTTACGAGGCGACCGGTGACGAGGACGTCGACGCGGTGGCTCTGAGGGAGCTCGGGCTCGGCCGCAAGCGGGTGCTGTCCGCCGAGGGCCGCGACGTCGCTGCCCAGCGCTGGTATGACGGAGACACCGGTCCCACCTCGCCGGTCGCCGAACAGGCACCGGCGCCCTGCTCATCGTGCGGCTTCTTCGTCCCGATGGCAGGTGCCCTTCGATCTTTTTTCGGCGTATGCGCCAACGCCTGGTCACCCTCCGACGGTCGCGTCGTGAGCCTTGACCACGGGTGCGGCGCGCACAGCGAGATTGACGTGATCCACGAGGAGCCCAAACCCCCTGAGGAGCATGTTCTCGACGAGTTCGCCGTCGACATGGTCTGAGCCGGCTCCTGACGTAGCCTCCTGTCATGACCTGGACCCCGAACGAGCTGCCTGACCTGACCGGAATCACGGCTGTGGTGACCGGAGCCAACTCGGGCATCGGTCTCGAGACCGCCAATGCTCTTGCCGCCCACGGCGCCAGTGTCACCCTGGCGTGCCGCAACGTTTCGAAGGGCGAGCAGGCCGCCGAGCGAATTCGCAACGGCCACAGCGGTGTTGACGGAAACAGGGTCGTGGACAACGGCGGTATCAACGTCCGCGTCGTCGAGCTGGATCTGTCTTCCCTGGCATCGATCCGCCGTTTCGCCGACGCGTGGCAAGGACCGCTCAACCTGTTGGTCAACAATGCCGGGGTGATGGCGCCACGAACGTGGTTGGCCACCACGGATGGCTTCGAGCTGCAGTTCGGGACCAACCACCTGGGGCACTTCGCGCTGACCGGGCTGCTGTTGACCGCTCTGAAGGCGGTTTCCTCGTCCCGCGTTGTCACGGTGGCCTCAATCGCCCATCACCGCGGTCGTGCGGACCTGCTCGACGGCAACCCGGCGCAGACATATCAGCCTGAACGCGCGTACGGCAACTCCAAACTGGCCAACCTGCTCTTTGGCGCTGAGCTTCAGCGGCGCGCCACGGCCAGCGGCGCAGCGTTGACATCAACCATGTGCCACCCGGGAGTCTCGGCGACCGGACTGGCGACGAGCCCGCAGGGGATGGGTGCCAACCCGGTCGTGCGTCTCGTGGCGCCCTTGGTGATGAAGGTCTTTCTCCAGTCCGCGGCCGCAGGGGCTAATCCCACGCTCTATGCCGCGACGGCGGCGGCGCCCGGCTCGTACACCGGACCCACCTGGCTGCGAGAGATGCGTGGGCCCCTTGGCCCGGCACGACTCAGTGTTCTGGCCCAGGACCAGGAGCTGGCCTCGCGGCTCTGGCGGGTTAGCCAGGACCTGACTGGCATCGAATACCACTGGTAACCATGGCGTTCCTTCGCCCAGCGCATCGCCTGGGACAGTGCGACGTCAGGTCAGGGTGTGCGCGAGCGCAGCGCAGCCGCCGCGTTTCCGCGGCCGCGTCGGACGTACCACAACGCGAGTCCGCCGCCCACGAGGCCGGCGACGCACGCCCACGGCCACCAGTGTCGCTGTCCCAGATGTAGTGACGGCACGAGCAGGGTGACGATCAGCGCGAGGCCCCACAGTGCGATGCCGATCTCAATCACCCTGGGGGTGTCGATGGCGACGGGCTCGGGCTCTTCGGGGCTCACGGCGGCAAGCCTATGTGTCAAGGGACCTGCGCACGGATCGTGGGTGTTTCAGCGCCCTTGGTCCTTCACCCTTGCCCGCTGCCCTACGCTGTGCGCCATGCCCTCCACTGCGACTCCCAAGAAGGCCGCCGGCGCACGCGGCGCCCTCGACTCGTTCTTCCAGATCACCCAACGCGGATCGACGCCGGCCAGGGAGATTCGCGGCGGATTCGCCACGTTCTTCACGATGGCGTACATCGTCGTCCTCAACCCCCTGATCATCGGCACCCAGGCCGACTCGACTGGTGGCTTCCTCGGTGGCGGTGGCCATCCCAACCTGGCGATGGTCGCCGCGGCAACGGCGCTGGTGGCCGGCGTGATGACCCTGTTGATGGGCGTCGTCGCCAACTTCCCGCTGGCGCTCGCGACGGGTCTGGGACTGAATGCGTTCGTCACCTTCGGCATTGCCAAGCTACCGGGCATGACCTGGGCCGACGCCATGGGGCTGATCGTCATGGAGGGCCTCATCATCACGGTCCTGGTGCTGACCGGGTTCCGCAAGGCAGTGCTGCACGCGATCCCCGCGCCGCTGAAGACCGCGATCAGCGTGGGAATCGGCCTGTTCATCACCATCATTGGTCTCGTCGACTCCGGCATCGTCCGCAAGCCGTCCGGCGGTCCAGTGCCTGTCGAGCTCGGCGTGGGTGGCTTCCTGGCCGGCTGGCCGATGCTGGTCTTCGTCATCGGCCTGCTCGCGATCATCGTGATGCTGGTCAGGAAGACGAAGGGCGCCATCCTCATCGGCATCATCGGCGCCACACTCCTGGCCATCATCGTCGAGGCAGTGATCGGTGTCGGGGGCCAGTTCGACAAGACAGGCAAGCTGGTCAACCCCACCGGCTGGGGCCTGAACGTCCCGAAGCTCCCCTCCGCCTTACAGCTGGTTGATGTCCCCGACTTCGGCTTGCTGGGCCACTTCTCGCTGTTGGGCTCCTTCGGCAAGATCGGCGCGGTCTCGGCGATCCTGCTTGTCTTCACCCTGTTGCTCGCCGACTTCTTCGACACGATGGGCACGATGGTCGCCATCGGCGCCGAGGCCGGCCTGCTGGACAAGGAAGGCAACCCGCCGAACTCCCAGAAGATCCTCATCGTCGACTCCCTGGCTGCCGTCGCCGGCGGCGCGAGCGGGATCAGCAGCAACACGGCATACATCGAGTCGGCCGCGGGCGTCGGCGAAGGCGCGCGAACCGGCCTCGCCTCGGTCGTGACCGGCCTGCTGTTCCTTGTCGCCACGTTCCTCGCGCCGCTGGTGAAGGTGGTCCCCTACGAGGCTGCGACCCCCGCTCTCGTCGTGGTCGGCTTCCTGATGATGCAGCAGGTCAAGAACATCGACTGGGACGACCTCGAGATCGCGATCCCGGCCTTCCTGACGATCGTCCTGATGCCCTTCACGTACTCGATCACGGCGGGTATCGGCGCGGGATTCGTCGTGTACGTCCTGCTGAAGGTCGTTCGTGGCAAGTCCTCTGTGGTGCATCCCCTGATGTGGGGCATCGCCGGGCTGTTCGTCATCTACTTCGCTCTCGACCCGCTCAAGGCGCTGCTCGGCGTCGGCTGACTGCGCGTCGACGCGGGCAATCGCCCACGTCGACGTTTCAGCCAGTTTTCTCAAACCGGAATACTTAGCATGGGTAATGAGTTAGGCTAAGTAGACCGGGAGGAACTCATGCCATCAAGAGCGCGAACAGCACAGGCGCGAACAACGCAGCCCGCGCAGCCGACGCAAACGTCACACACGGCAACGTCACACACACCGCAGGCCACGTCCCTGGCGCACCTCGCCAACGATCTGCGTCTGGCGTGCATGCGGATCAGCCGGAGGGTGCGCTTCGAGAGCACCCAGGCAGTGGCGCCCCACCAGTTCAGCGTCATGGCGCGGCTGGATGGCAGCGCCCTGACACCTCGCGAGCTCGCCGAGATCGAACGGGTCAGCCCGCCGAGTATGACCCGCACTGTGGGAGCGCTGGTCGAGCGTGGACTGGTCGCCCGCAGGGACGACCCTCTGGACGGGCGTCAGGTCTTCATCTCACTGACGCCGGAGGGGCTGTCGCTGCTCAGGGAGACGCGCCGCCAGCGTGATGCATGGATGGCGACCCGGCTCAAGGGGATCAGCGCGGAAGAGCGTGCGGTGCTGGTCAAGGCCACGGCGATCCTCACACGGGTGGCTAGCCAATGAGCCCGACCTTCGCGTCCCTGTCGATTTACAACTACCGCCTCTTCGCCGCAGGCGCCCTCATCTCCAACACCGGGACGTGGATGGGTCGGGTTGCTCAGGACTGGCTGGTCCTGACCGTGTTGACCCCGAACTCGTCCGTTGCCCTCGGGATCGTGACTGGCCTGCAGTTCGCCCCCCTCGTGCTGTTCGCCCCCCTCGCAGGGGTGATCACCGACCGCTTCGCGAAGCGGCGCATTCTGTTCATCACCCAGACTGCGCAGGCGTTGATCTCGCTGTTCACCGGCGTGCTCGTGGTGACCGGTTCAGTCCAGCTGTGGCACATCTACGTGTTGGCGTTCGCCCAGGGAGTCGCGACTGCGCTGGACAACCCGGCTCGGCAGACCTTCGTCTCCGAGATGGTTCCCTACGACTCGCTGAGCAACGCCGTTGGCCTGAACAGCGCGTCCTTCAACGGGGCGCGCCTGATCGGACCGGGCGTCGCCGGTCTGGTGATCGCCGCCTTCAGCACCGGTCCGGCCTTCTTCATCAACGGGGTCAGCTTCATGGCCGTCGTTCTTGCGCTGTCCAGAATGCGACCCGGCGAGCTGAGGCCGTCGCCGCGCCAGCGCGGGAGGGGGCAGATCCGCGAAGGGCTGCGCTATGTCCGGGGCCGCCCTGACATCATGCTGATCATGGCGCTCGTGTTCGTCCTCGGCACCTTCGGGATGAACTTCCAGATGACCACCGCGCTCATGGCCACCGCCGTGTTCCACAAAGGAGCTGGCGGGTACGGGCTGCTGGGCTCGATCATGGCCGTCGGATCGCTGTCAGCCGCGCTGCTGTCGGCCCGACGAGAGAACCCTCGGCTGCGCATCCTGATAGTGGCCCTCAGCGCGTTCGTCGTGGCGTCAGCGGCGGCCGCGCTCGCACCGTCATACATCTGGTTTGCGGTCCTTCTCATCCCGGTCGGGCTCTCGGCGCTGACGGTTATCACCACGGCCACAGCCATGGTCCAGCTCAGCGTCGACCCCGCCATGCGTGGTCGCGTCATGGCGCTCTACATGGCGGTGTTCATGGGCGGCACGCCCTTCGGCTCACCGCTCATCGGGTGGATCGGCTCGGCGTGGGGTCCTCGCTGGACCATCCTGGTTGGCAGTATCGCCACCGGTCTGGCGGTCCTTGGTGCCGCGCTGTATCTAGTGCGGAGTGAGAACGTCCGCGTGACCTTTGACCGCCATGAACGACCGCGGCTGCGCGTCACCCGCGGCGAGATCATCGACGTCGTGCCTGAGATGACTCGCTGATGACCCCGAGATTCCGCCGCGGCATCGTGCTGATCGCCCTCGTGGTGATGCTGGCGGCAGTCCTCGTGGGACAACTGGTCCGCTGAAGGCCGACGATTCGGCAACCCTGGCGGCGTGGAACACTTCGGTCATCCAATGACGTACAGACGCGGGAGTGACGTGAGCAGCGCTGAGTTCAGCAAGGGCAACAGTCTTGTCGTTCGGGTGGTCACAGCGGTCGCTGTGGTCGCGCTGACGGCGACAGCCATCGCGGGTTGTAGCAGCGACGCCAAACCCAAGGCTGTCGCTGCGACCACGACGACCGCTACCCAGACTGCGGTGCCCACGCCCTCGGCCGCGGCTGTCAATCCACTGACAGGTCTCGGGGTGTCCCCTACTGGCCCTGTGATCGCGGTCAAGGTCGATGACACCGCAGCCGGCCGGCCCTCGATGGGCATAGACAAGGCCGATGTGATCTACATCGAGGAGGCCGAGGGTGGTCTGTCACGGATGGTGGCTGTGTTCGCCAGTGCCAAGCCCAAGGTCCGCGCGGTCCGAAGCATTCGCTCGAGCGACCCTGAGCTCCTGGGCCAGTACGGGCGCATCACCGTGGTCGCCAGTGGCGGCGGCGGCAACTCCCTGCATGACCTGGACCGTTCAACCCTGCACAGCTCGATCAACGACCGCGGGCAGGTCGGCTTCTCGCGCGATCGCTCGCGGCCGGCGCCATACAACCTGGTCTCGGACCTGACCAAGGTGAGCTCTGCGATCAAGGCTGACGGCGTGCACAATGTGGGCTTCACCTGGGCGGCCACCGACCCCAGACTCGCCGGTGCCCGGTCCGCGACGACGGTGAGCACTCGCGTGGGATCGACCGTCGTCGGCTTCATCTGGGACGCCAAGCTTGCCAGCTACGTCCGGATCGTTGCGGGCCGGCGGATTGTCACGGCAAGTGGCGCTCCCGTTGCCAAACCCAACGTGCTCGTGCAGTTCTGCCAGATCAACGCCGACCGCTCCGACATCGACAGCAACGGGAACCCCTCGGCGTTCACGAAGTCCATCGGTTCCGGTCGCGTCGTGCTCTTCCGCGACGCCAAGCGGATCGAGGGCACGTGGTCGCGACCGAGCATCGGCTCCCCGACGACGTTCACCGATGCTGCCGGCAAGCCCTTGCTGTTCGCTCCCGGCGGGACAATCGTGGCGCTCGTGCGCCAAGGTGCGCCTGTCTGATCAGGCGATCGGATCAAACACGCCGTCTGATCAGGCGATCTGACTGACGACGTACTCGATGCTCGCGATGAGCCTCGAGATGTCGTCCGGGTCGATGGCCGGGAACATCCCCACGCGCAGCTGGTTACGCCCGAGCTTGCGATAGGGCTCCACGTCGAGGACTCCGTTGGCGCGCAGCACTGCGGCGACCGCGGCGGCGTTGACCTCGTCGGAGAAGTCGATCGTGCCCACGACCAGTGAACGCGCGGATGGGTCCGCGACGAACGGCGAAGTGTATGCCGTGGCCTCGGCCCACTCATAGAGCCGGCTGGAGCTGTCGGTCGTGCGCTTCACGGCCCAGTCCAGACCGCCCTGGGCGTTGATCCAGCCGATCTGGCTGGACAGCAGGGCCAGGGTCGTCACCGCAGGGGTGTTGTAGGTCTGGTTCAGCCGCGAGTTGGTGACCGCGGTCGGCAGGCTGAAGAAGTCTGGAACCCACCGGCCGGAGGCGGCGATCTCGTCCACCCTGGCCAGTGCGGCAGGGGAGAAGGCGGCCAGCCAGAGGCCACCGTCGGAGGCAAGACACTTCTGGGGCCCGAAGTAGTAGACGTCGCACTCGGCCACGTCGACAGGCAGACCGCCGGCACCGGATGTGGCGTCGATCAGCACCAGCGCGCCCTCGTCGGCGCCTTCCACCCGCTTCACGGGTGCCATGACGCCGGTCGAGGTCTCGTTGTGCGGCCAGGCATAGACGTCCACGCCTGCCTCGGCCACGGGCGTCGCCAAGGTCCCTGGGGCGCCCTTGATGATCGTGGATTCGCCCAGGAACGGGGCCTTCTGGGTGACCGAGCCGAACTTGGCTGAGAACTCACCAAAGGCGAGGTGCTGGGCGCGCTCACGGACCAGGCCGAACGCCGCGATGTCCCAGAAGGCGGTCGAACCACCGTTGCCGAGGACGATCTCATAGCCGTCGGGAAGGCTGAACAGGTCGCCGAGCCCTTCACGGACCTGGCCCACGAGGTTCCTCACCGGGGCCTGGCGGTGAGAGGTTCCGAGGATCGAACGACCGAGCGAGACCAGGTGATCGACCTGCTCGGGGCGGACCTTGCTGGGCCCGCAGCCGAATCGACCGTCCTGGGGGAGCAGCTCGGCGGGGATGGACAGGGCGGCGGGGTTGGTCACGGCTGGGTCAGTCACGAGAAATCACCTCGGGGTGAGAGCGGCGGGCAAGAAACCCGACCCGACACCGTTGGCAGATCGCTGGGTGGTCAGTCTGTCAGATCAAAGGGCGTGGCCCGAAGCGACCGCCTCGGTCCAGCCCTTCACGTCCTCTGGACCGCGTGGACCCTCGCCGATGTAGCGAGCCGACGGGCGGACGAGACGACCGGTGCGCTTCTGCTCGAGCACGTGTGCAGACCAGCCAGCGGTGCGCGCACAGGTGAACATCGGCGTGAACATTGCGGCCGGGACCTCGGCGAAGTCGAGCAGGACGGCGGCCCAGAACTCGACGTTCGTGGCCAGGACCCGGTCCGGTCGACGGGCGCGGAGCTCGCCCAGCGCGGCCTTCTCCAGTGCGGCCGCAACCTCGAAGCGTGGTGCGCCCAGACGCTCGGCGGCAGCCCGCAGAACGCGCGCACGAGGGTCCTCCGCGCGATACACGCGGTGCCCGAAGCCCATGAGACGGTCGCCCTTGTCGAGCACGCCCTTGACGTATGCCGTCGCGTCGCCGGTCCGCTCAACGCCCTCGATCATGTGCAGGACACGCGAGGGCGCTCCTCCGTGCAGCGGACCGCTGATGGCGCCCACCGCGCCGGACAGACAGGCTGCGACGTCTGCTCCAGTGGAGGCAATGACCCTTGCGGTGAACGTCGAGGCGTTCATCCCGTGCTCGGCGGCGGACACCCAGTAGGCGTCGACGGCCTCGACGTGGCGGGGGTCGGGCTCGCCGCGCCAGCGGATCATGAACCGCTCGACGATGGAGTGCGCCTTGTCGACCTCGCGTTGCGGAACCATCGGATGGTCCTGGCCGCGGGCGGACTGGGCAATGAATGACAGGGCCATCACCGACGCGCGGGCCAGGTCCTCGCGCACCTGCTGGGCGTCGATGTCCAGCATCGGCTGGAATCCCCAGACCGGGGCGAGCTGGGCCAGGGCACTCTGGACGTCGACGCGCACGTCACCGGTGTGGACCGGGAGCGGGAACGGCTCGGCCGGCGGCAGGCCCGGGTTGAACTCGTTGTCGACCAGAAGGCCCCAGACGTGGCCGAAGGACACCCGCCCGACCAGGTCGTTGATGTTCACGCCGCGGTAGCGCAGCGAGCCACCCTCTTTGTCAGGTTCGGCGATCTCGGACTCGAAGGCAATGACGCCCTCGAGGCCTGGCCTGAAGTCGCTGTCGTTCATGTGTCGACCCTCTCCCGGCCGGCTTCGTTGCCGGACCGCAAGCCATTGTGCCCCGTCCGGCCGCGAGGTTGGAACCGCGGCGCTGACAAAGACGTATGACCGGTGTTGCTTCTAGGCTGGCGGGCGTGCCGATCCTGCTGGACCTCACCCCGCTACGGGCCAGTCCGGAATACCGCCGGTTGTACATCGGTTTCACGCTGGCCGGCGTCGGCGGTCAGCTCACTGTCGTGGCGGTCGGGCTGCAGGTCTACGGGCTGACCAGATCGTCCTTCTCGGTCGGGCTGGTCGGTCTGTTCGCTCTGGTGCCGATCGTTGTGATGGGGCTCTACGGCGGTGCGCTGATCGATGCGCACGACAGGCGGGCGGTCGCCCTCGTGGCCAGCGTGGTCATGTGGATCTCTGGAATCCTGACGGCCCTGCAGTCTTGGCTGGGCAATACGAGCCCGATGGTTCTCTACCTGTTGGTGGCCCTCAACAGCGCTGCGTTCGCGGTGGTTAGCCCAGCACGCTCGGCCATCTACCCGCGACTGTTGGAGCGCCATCTTCTGCCGGCGGCCAACGCGCTCACCGTTTTCGCGTTCAACGTTGCCCTCACGGTCGGGCCGCTGCTTGCCGGTTTCCTGGTCGCATGGCGCGGTTACACATGGGCCTACGCCGTAGACGTCGTCCTGTTCACGTCGGCGCTTTGGGGGCTTTTCCGGCTGCCCCCGATCCCGCCGGGTCCGCACCCGGAACTGCAGCGGACGGGACGCCGGCTAGGTCTTCAGGGGCTTGCCAGTGTGCTGGATGGGTTGCGGTTCCTGGGAACTCGCCCCAACGTGCGGATGACGTTCCTCGCGGACTTCTGCGCCATGATCTTGGCCATGCCGCGAGCGCTGTTCCCAGCGGTCGCCGCGCTGGCGTTCGGGGGCGGCGCCATGACCGTGGGCCTGATGGCCTCGGCGATAGCGGTCGGGTCCATCGTGGCGATGATCTTCTCGGGCCGACTTGGCCACGTGCGGCGTCAGGGGCTCGCAGTCGTGGTCTGCGTCGCGTTGTGGGGCGCCTCGATCTCGGGCTTCGGGCTGGCGGTCGGTTCGGCCGGCACCCTGTTGACCACGTCGACGGCCCTGTTGGTGGGGGCGCTGTTCCTCGCCGGCGCCGGGGCGGCTGACTCGGTCAGTGCCGTGTTTCGGACCACGATCCTGCAGGCTGCGACCCCCGATCACCTGCGGGGACGGTTGCAGGGCGTGTTCATTGTCGTTGTCGCCGGCGGGCCGCGTCTCGGTGACCTGGTGTCCGGGTCGGTCGCCACAGCTTCGAGCGAAGCCTTCGCGGCCGTTGCCGGCGGCATCGCCTGCGTCCTGGCCGTCGCAGCACTCACCGCGTGGCAGAAGGGTTTCTTGCGGTATGACGCCCTGGATCCCACGCCCTAGCGGTCACCTCTTGCGGCGAATTGCCCTGAGGGGGTTGGGCTTCGGGCGCAGATCGATTGTCGCGCGGATGCGCTTGGTCAGGTCGTAACCCTGGATGAGCTGCGCCAGCGGGGTCGCGACACCCGGGTGGCTGGCGATCGGCTCGTCGCCGTTGAAGACGACCCACACCTGGAGGTCGCCCTCATACACGGGCAAGGTCGAGCCATCCATCAGCCCCTCAGCGTGGGCGAGCGCGCGTTTGCGAGCGGTGAGCCTTGCCATCTGCTTCTGGGCGAACTCTTTGGCCGGCTCCTTGCCGTGCTTGATCGCCTCGTACGCCACAGGGCCGTACTTGACCCCCAGCTTGACGACGTTGCTCAGTGCCTTTGCGTTGCCCGGCATGGTGCCCTCCCTTTCAATCGGATGCTCTTGCAGCCTAATGTCGTTGACATGAGCGATGCGCTGCGCAGGGAGTACGCCGGCGACGGTCTGGCCGAATCCGCGCTGGCGGCAACCCCCTGGGATCAGGCGCGGCGCTGGGTGGATGACGCGGTCAACCGATCCGTGGAGCGGCAGGACGTGCCGGAGCCGCTGGCAATGTCTGTGGCCACGGTCGACGCGGCTGGCCGGCCAGACGTCAGAGCCGTCCTGCTGCGTTTTTTCGATCCCGCCGGGCCGGGATTCGTCACGAACCTCCAGTCGACCAAAGGCGTTCAAATTGAAGGTAATCCGGCAGTCGCCGCGATGCTGGTCTGGGCTGCCATGTATCGGGCCATTCGCTTCCGTGGGACGGCCCAGCAGCTCAGCAGGGCCGAGGTCGAACGGTACTTCGGCGAGCGCCCATGGGGCTCCCGGATCAGCGCGTGGGCCTCTCGACAGTCCCAGCTGATTGAGGGCAGGTCCGGTCTGGAGGAGGCCTGCGAGCGGTATGCCGCACGATGGCCGGACCGGGGTACCCCTGACGATGTGCCCGTCCCCGACTTCTGGGGTGGCTACCGGATCACCTGCGGCGAGGTCGAGTTCTGGGCCGGCCGGCGCGACCGGCTGCATGACCGGCTCGCCTTCGTCCGCCAGGGCGCTGGTGGGCTGGACGACGCCGGCGCCTGGCGGCTGGAGCGTCGCCAACCCTGAACGACCCGAGTACGCCCCGCGCCTCTTCCTTCGTGCCTTCTCCGTCCACCAGGGTCACGTCACGAACCTTCTCCCTGGCACCGGTCACCGACCGGCGAGGATGGTGCCATGAGTGAACTTCAGCCCGCGCCTACACCGTCCCTTGCCGAGCGTCGTCGCCTGGCGACGCTCGGCATCGAGCGCCGTCTCATGGGCGGGCATCCGGTATCGCCGCAGGACGAGCTGCGCAGCATCATCGCCGAGCTCGACCAGTCCGACGCCGCGACTGACGCGACCTGGGACCGCTATGGCGAGGGCGGTCCGGTCGCCGCATTGGAGAGCCAGGTCGCCGACCTGCTCGGCAAGCCAGCAGCGGTGATGTTCCCGAGCGGCACCATGGCACAGCAGTCGACGTTGCGGGTCTGGAGCGACCGGCAGGGGAGCCGGCGCATCGCCATACCGGCGGTGTCCCACCTGCTGCACCACGAACTGGACGGCCCCAGGCTGCTCAACGGTTTCGAGTGGGCGCTGCTGACCACAGGTGGCGTCGTCCCGACCGTCGACCACCTCGCGGCGATCCCCGGACGTCTCGGTGCGGCGCTGTTGGAGCTGCCGCTGCGAGACGCCGGCTACCTGCTGCCGTCATGGGACGAGCTTGAGGCGTTCTCGCGTGCCTGCCAGGGCCGCGGCGTACCACTGCACCTCGACGGCGCGCGGATCTGGGAGTCCACCTCACACCTCGGGCATAGCCTCGCGCAGATCGCGGCGCTCGCCGACACGGTCTACGTCTCGTTCTACAAGGGTCTGCGCGGGCTGGCCGGGGCGGTGGTCGCAGGGCCGGAAGATGTCATCGCCGAGGTGAGGCTCTGGCGAAGCCGTCACGGCGGCACGGTATGGACGATGCTCCCGTATGCCGTGTCCGCCGTTCGTGGCCTGCGCGACGAGCTGCCGCGCATGGTGGAATACCACGAACGAGCTTTGGCTATGGCCGAACTGTTGGTAGCAAAGGGGATTCGCACCTTTCCCGAGCGACCACACTGCAACGCCTTCCGCCTCGTCGTCGAGGCTCCTGGTGACGTCGTGACCGAGCGTGTGGTGACCGTGATGGAACGCGAACGCCTGCAGGTGACTCCGCCATGGAGGGACTCGGCCGATGTCCCGGGCTGGTCATGGGCCGAGTTCACGGTCGGCCCGGCGACGATGGAGCGGGGCGTCCACGAGTCGGTCGACATGCTGGCTCGGTGCCTGCTCGGTGAGTAGAGGGGCATGGAACAGCCCGTGAGTCCAGAGCTCTCGCTCTGGCGTGCGACGGACGAATCGCACCTGCTCACGGGCTGCGGTGACTGCGTGGATTGCGGTCACCCCTGCCGTCCCTGCTCTGGCGCACCGAAAGGAGGCCAGGAACGGGCTGGGCTAACGCTCAGCCACCTCACGCGTCCGATTGTTTTTCACTGGGCGGACCACCTCCTTTCTCGTGTCCAACAAAGGTAAATGCGCGGGTCGGCTCTCGCAATGGGTTTGTCCACGATGTGACCGTGAGGGACACAAGCGCAACACTCTTCAGGAAGTGGGCAAACAGCACGTGCGCTGGGTGAGAGGCTGTATCTGTGACCGACTTGATTGACACCACAGAGATGTACCTCCGGACGATCTTCGAGCTCGAAGAGGAGGGCATCCCCCCTCTGCGAGCGCGCATCGCCGAGCGCCTGAGCCACTCGGGTCCCACCGTCTCCCAGACCGTGGCCCGGATGGAACGTGACGGCCTGCTCACTCTCGCCCATGACCGGCACCTCGAGCTGTCCACCCAGGGACGCCAGATTGCGACCCGGGTCATGCGCAAGCATCGACTTGCCGAGCGCCTGCTGCAGGATGTCATCGGTCTCGAGTGGGAGTTCGTCCACGACGAGGCATGCCGGTGGGAGCACGTGATCAGCGAGCGGGTCGAGCGTAAGATCCTGGCGCTGATCGGCGAGCACCGCGAGAGTCCCTACGGCAACCCGATCCCGGGGCTCGACGAGCTGGGGGAGCCGCTGAACGAGGACTTTCGGCGTGGGGTGACCAGCCTGGTTGAGCTCGCCGTCGATGGGCCGATCGTCGTGACCGTGCGCCGGATCGGCGAACCGGCCCAGGTCGAGCCCGAGGCTCTGAACCTCCTCACCCAGGCCGGTCTGATGCCCGGGCGGCGGGTTCGCGTCCGCCGCGAGGATGGCCGGATCGTGGTCGTGCGCGAGGGCGCCGCCGAGGTGTCCGGGGTCTCGTTGCCCGATGACGTCGCCGCACACGTGTTTGCGGACTCCCCTCAGGCTCCCGTTCTTGGTGAGGTCTTGGATTCTCCGTGACCTGAATGTGACATAGCCAAGCCCCGTGTGTACGGTGG